>JAFUGT010000061.1 GCA_017469275.1 Lachnospiraceae bacterium | reverse complement strand
TCCAACACAGACACGTTCTCACTCCGTTGCTCACGTAGCGGTACTAATGCACCAAAATACGGTGCATAAGTACCGACGGTCGCAAAGGGTCTGTTTATGGAATCTGTATAATATGCACAATGAGATAGACTATACCCACACATTTCGCAATTACCTATATTAGAGAAATTAAAGAGGAGGTGTGCGATTTGAATAAGGACGAGATAACAGCTCACGTTCTGCTGGCAAGGAACGGCGATACCGCAGCCTTTTGCAAACTGTATGAGCTGTATTATAAGGATATGTACCGCTACGCTTATTATATGTTAGGTGGCGGTGATGATGTGGAGGATGTTATAAGCGAAACCGTTCTGGATGCTTTCACAGGAATTAAAAAACTTAAGCATCCCGCCAAATTCAAGGCATGGATATTCCAGATACTTACAACCAAATGCAAACGGCAAATTGCAACTTATATTAAAAATCGTGAACATATAAATGATGACCCTGATTTCGATAATCTGAAAACAGAGGACCATCCATACGCATTAAGCGTCGATGTGAGAAATGCATTTTCCACACTTAATGAAATGGAAAAGACTGTTGTATCTCTTATGGTATTCGGAGGATACACCAGTCGAGAGGTCGCCCGGATTTTAAAGAGTCGTGAAGGCACCATCAGGTCTTTAAAAAGCCGGGCATTTAACAAAATGTCAGAGTATCTAAAGGAGGAACCAGCATGAACGAACAGGATATTACCAAACGTATAGAAGAAGAAACAAAAGACCTGCCAATTCCTGACAGCATTTCTCCTTCAAATATGGAGAAAATGCTAAATGAATATATCAAGTCCGATAATCCCGGAAAAAACACCAATAGCCAAACTAACCCTGACAAGTACGAAGCAGGCATGTCAGATAATAACAACGCCCGCATAACATCAATGAGACGCAAACGCATAGGTATCGCTGTTGCAGCCTGCTTTGGTGTAATAATACTAGGCTCCGGTGCCCTTGGGATAATTAGACACAATATGAATAATGTTAAAAATCATTCAGCAGATGTGGCCGATGAAACTTATGACAAGAGTCCTGAGTATGCTGAAGCCGTAGCCGATGAGGCTGACGAAGCACCAGATGAAGAAATCTCAGGAGCTTATGAGACCACTTCAGATAACAGTATTTCTGAGGAAGAATTGGAAAAACAGGAAAATGAACAGTTGGAAAACAGCCTTGTGGCGGAAGGTGTTATCTCAACTCCCTCCGGCTATGAGGACTATTACGACACTATATATAACGCTTACCAAAAGGAAGTTGCCAAATACAGAAGTTTTGACAAGGGATTAGGCGATGAAGATATTGCTGTCAATGAGGATATTGCCGTTAATGAGGCATCGGAGGAGATGGAGGCGGCACCGGAAGCTGATTTGAGTGGTACCTCGAACAACAACTATACCGGCAATGCCGGAACCGATTCTGCAGACGAAGCTGCAACTGATACCCGCGATTTTTCTGCTGCTGAAAAAAGTTCTGATGAAACTGACAGCAAAGGATACTCCACAACCAACACTCAGGAAAAAAACGTTGATGAGGGTGATATCGTCAAGACGGATGGTGAATATATATATTCCGCCAACCCACACGGTTACTATTACAACACCTATGATACCAACGCATGCCCTTCCATCTCTATAACCAAAGCGACTAACGGAAAGCTTGCGAAGATATCCACTATCACATTAGAAATACCCAAATCACAGGAAAATGCAGATTACAGCTTTGAGGAATTCTATATATACAATAATTATCTGATAGTGTTATATGAAAAAAATACAGAGAAAAATTCCGGGGATTATATCAGATATGTGAATCAGACCTGCATCGAGGTATATGACATCACAAACAGAAAAAATCCCAAAAAAGTTAAGACACTATATCAGAGCGGTAACTACACAAGTTCCCGCATAAGCGATGGTTACTTATATACGATAAGCAATTTTATTCCCGACCACTTAGCATTTAATAATCCCCAAACAAGCCGTACACGATATGAGGATTATATTCCGGCTATCAATGATGACCTGATTGATTACAAGAACATTTATTACAGTCCACACATGGATTCGGTAGAGACTTACGTTATAACGGCTATAGACTTAAATGATCCCGTAGGGTTCACCTCCTCCAAAGCAGTGTCAAACAAAAACAGTCAGGTCTATGTTGGTGAGAAATCAATATATCTGTATGCCACCATTTATGACAATATAGAAAAAACTGAAATACTGCGTATAGGCTACAGCAAGGGCAGCCTCTCCATCGGTAACCGCGCGATTATAGCAGGGTACCTATACGACAGTTTTGCCCTCTCAGAATATAACAAGCACCTGCGCATTGTTTCCACCATACCTGCTAATAACTTCTCCTGGTATGACAAAAGAGTCTGGACTGATTCGGCAAAAACAGGATTTGGATATAAGGTTAACGAAGATATAAATGCTGTTTATGTCTTAGATGATAATATGCGCCTAAAAGGGAAGATTACCGGCATAGCACCGGGTGAGCAGATATACTCAGCAAGATTCTTTGGTGATATCGGATACTTTGTGACTTATAGAAACACAGACCCGTTATTCTCAGTGGATTTCTCAGATCCCAAAGAACCGAAGATATTAGGACAACTTAAGATACCGGGCTTTTCAAACTACCTCCATTTCTACGGAAAGGATACCTTGCTTGGAATCGGTTCGGAAATAGATCCCTATACACAGAATTTTGAAGGTGTCAAACTCTCAATGTTCAACATCAAGGATCCGACCAACGTAACGGAGTCAGACAAAATGATCCTAAATAACGTATATTACACCAGTGCCCAATATAATCATAAGGCGATTATGATCGATCCCGAAAAGAACATATTCGGTTTCTGTTACGAATCGGAGAATTACAATGAATACGGTGATTACTCATATGATTACTATTTTTCAACATACACATATGACACCGACAAAGGTTTTATTGAAACCGCAAAATACAAGATTGCTTATGATTATATGTATGACATGGATAATATACGGGGACTTTACATTGACGAATATTTCTATCTGGTTACACCTACAGAAATAGAAAGCTACCGGATCGGCAATGATAAAATGATTGATCAATTATATCTTGAATAATGAGAAATGGAGACAGGGAACGATGAACTGAACCCCAAATGTTGGACGGTTTAATTATGCAACTAATGAGGATTGAATTCGGTATTGTACCGGGCTCAATCCTTTTAGTTTGCTTTTTATTCTTTTGTTATTGTAATAATCTATATATATTTCTATCTCATTTATCAAATGTTCTACAGAATGAAAACTATGTTTATAATACATTTCGGTTTTTAATAAACCAAAGAAGTTCTCCATCACAGAATTATCTAGACAGTTTCCTTTCCTAGACATACTTTGGATAATTCCTTTCTCTTTTAATCTTAACTGGTATCTTCCCATCTGGTATTGCCAACCTTGATC
>JAFUGT010000060.1 GCA_017469275.1 Lachnospiraceae bacterium | reverse complement strand
TAACATAAGATGTGAAAGCTTGCGTCCCTGAACCGCTTCAAGCTTAGCCTGCTTTACTTCCTTTTCCTCAATCTCATATCTGCCGGTCTTCATATTGGTCAGGAGGTTAGAGATGTTCATAACATCCTCTTCGGTCTTATTGAGGTTAAGCATCTGATCGGTCGCACCCATATGCTTTTTTTCCATGTCAAAGGCAGTTTGAACCTCTTCATTAAGAAATTCGTCTATTTGCTGGTTTTCAAATTTGGAATTTAGTTTTTGATCCTTTTCTTTGTAAATGTAATTTTTACCCATGGCTAATCTCCTTCCACATAAAAAAATTATGTTAATTCGCTAGCTTGAACTCATTTAAAGATACATAATAACGGCCAGCGGATTCCGAATGTTTGCAGAGTTGCGAAAATTACGAAGTAATGGAGCAACTCGTATATCATTGGGGGCAAAAGGTACTTTTGACACCCATATCATATTATATGTTATCAGACATCACCTGCTGATATACTTCCGCATCAAAGGGCAGTTCATAGCTTATCATTCTCTGAAGAGGCTCTGCCTTTGGGAAGAACTTGATTATCATTTTTCTTATAATCTCATCTCCCGCAAAGAAGGATATGCGTGTATCCTTCGGATACTTCCGGTAAGCTATTTCTGCGCTTTTTGTAAGCAGACGGATAAGATTCGTCGGCAGCGTTCCGTCATTGACACGGTAAAGAAGTGCATTCTGGATAGTTCCATCATTCTCCTTGAAAAAGAGAATAGCAGTATCAATCTTATCTTCATTGAAGCCAATAATAGAGATATCCTCCTCTAATTCCTCAGGAATAATTCCGGAACTGATATTCTTCTCCACCAGATAATTACCGAATACCAAAAGCTGTTTTTGGGGTATATCCTTCAATGAACGGAAATGTTCCATGCCTTCAGCCTCTGAAAGATACTTGAGCACAGATTGATTGTGAAGCAGCTCGCTCTCATCAATACTTCCAACCGTAGTCTCGTAGAATGTACCCTCAAAGCCCGGCTTAAACCCGCACTGTTCAAAGATACGGCTTAGTGTTCCGGCCGTCTTCCTGTCAGCCATTATCGTTGCGCCAAAATAATTAGGAGATATTCCTTCACTTCCATCATACATAGTTATCATATCCTCTAATGTATATGAAAGCAGCTCCTTCGCCAGTCCCTTTTTCTGATACGCAGGACTAAGACCTATGCTTAGGATTTCAGGTCCGATCCGTCTCGGATCTGCTACCAGCAGCCCGGCGATATGTCCCTCGTCCAACATGGCATAGAACATATAGTCATCAAACTCTCTTGCCTTTGCAACTACAGGTAATATATAATCGGCAAACTCTCTTGCCGTATCTGAATCAATTCTCTTATATGTAATATTCATCATACGCCTCCTTAAAGACTATATTATTATTCTTACGATAAATCTGCATTATCTTCCTCCGAAGGAACGGATACAAGCCAGATTTTCCAGCTTTTTTCTGTACCATGTAAAATATCAGCATTCCCATCTAATTCAGCCTTGATAACCTTGAACTTTGTACCCGGAGCCACCAACACCTCCTGCTCGGACTTCTTAACTGACATACTGGAAATGTTCATGGCAGGTGTTCCCTTTTTCATTAGAATCATGAATTCTATTCCTATATGGAATCCGTCACCGGCGCCAAAGTTGTCCTTTGCAAAAGGAAGGGAAGTGCTCATAAAGCTTTTGTCTGAAATTATGAGATCATCTCCGCTTTCAAATCTTTGGTTAAATACTTCCTTAATCTCTTCTTCGCTCATGTTAGAAGCATTTTCAAGTCCCATCATGTGGGCAAGTGTATTGACATCCTTTACGCCTCTTCTGCATACGAGATCACGGTTAAGGGGATTATTCTTAATTCCATTTGCCAGGTGTTCTGTGTCAAAAAGATATCTTTGGTTGTTTCGCAGAGAACTGTT
Source organism: Lachnospiraceae bacterium (assembly GCA_017469275.1). Classification (GTDB taxonomy): domain Bacteria; phylum Bacillota; class Clostridia; order Lachnospirales; family Lachnospiraceae; genus CAG-590. The sequence goes on along the minus strand of JAFUGT010000060.1, from coordinate 6,332 downwards.
AATCCTGGCGTAGTGTGGTCCGCTGTATACAGAAAGTGCCATTCCGAATTTCGGGGTGTTATTACGTGTTTTTCTACACATTGACTCTCCGATCTTGGTTTCATTCTCTATGAATTGCTCATTCTCCCTCAAGCTCTTGTAGGCCTCATCCATGGCATCTGCGTCCTCTTCAATCTCAGGATGGCTTATCGCTATGGCAGCCTCATTGATCTCATCAGCTTCAGGCTCATTATGTACGGGTATGTCCACAGCCTTTATATCAGTTGTTTTCTCTTGATTATCAACAATCAGCTGATCATTCTCATTAGAGATACGGTCCTCGATCTCTTTTCTGGTTCTGGCATAAAGCTGTCCTTTACTCTCTGTTTCTTCGATTTTGTTATCCTTATTCTTGCGTTTGTCTGATGTAGTATAATATTTCTTCCGTTTCTTATAATAGTCCCTGACCTTATCGCGATATTTTTTTCTTTTCCAACAGCCATTACCTGCATATTGCTCCCTTTTAAGCAAAGGGAAGCTTGGAGCCTCCGGAACATTATTCCTTAGTATTTCCTTCTCCTCGTCACTTAACTTGGTCTTCTTTGAGTAACGTTCTATCAATGCATCCGCCTCGGTCTGTCCCCCTTGAAAAGACTCGTCAAACATATTCTTCTCAAAATGATCAACCTCTTCATTGCCAAGCCGTTTCTGAAACTCAGTTATCTTCTTTTTTTTTCATTTTATAATCGTTTGGTTTTGGCATTATTCACACTCCTTTTGCTCATTCTATTAAATTGTAATAGATATGTATACCTCCTGTTAATTACCTATCTCATAGTATTATACGAATAGTCACATAACAGTCATATAGTAATCAGAATCATTATTATCACAATGTATTAGCCAGATATACCATGAAGATCATTGCAAGTGTAAGCAGTGTCATAACTGTAATAATAACAGCATGCTTTTTCCTTTCAGAATATACTGTGGCTATGAACTCCCGCACAAAGGCATTGATCCAGAAGTAGCTTCTTGTCTTCCCGCCAATCCCTTCTGCATGCACTCCCTGCTCATTTGCAAGTATTCCTGCACGAAAGACATGATAATTGGTGGTGGCAAAAGCTATATCAGGCTCTCCCTCTCCAAAATGCTCTTTAATAAGCTCATAGGAATTTCTTATGTTCTCATATGTACTGGCTGATTGATTCTCCACAAGTATTCTGTCAGGTGCAATGCCTTTCTCTACCAGATAATTACTTATGGCTTCAGCCTCAGAGATGATCTCATCCTCACCCCTGCCTCCTGATGGTACGAAAACAGGCGCCTTGCCGGTCGCCTTCTCCTGCATCCTCGCAAACTCCAAAGCCCTGTCAGCCCTGCCCTTAAGCAGCGGTGTCACAGTTCCGTCCTTCTTGATCTGACAACCGAGAATAAGAATATAATCCTTGTCAAATGCCGGTATCTTCCTCGCCGCCTTAAAGCCTAATATAACAGTGCTTAGCAGGATACATTCAAGATAATTCACCCCCACAAGCACTATATTTGTTACCACCATCTCGATATACAAAGCTGCTCCTCTTTCATTATGTACGTCAACAATAGTGGAGCGCTGCAGATATTCCGATAACAGATTGGGAAGGATCGTTCCCATACATACCAGAACACCCATGAAAAATCCCAGCATATTACGCCAGTTGCGTCCTTCTCTTCTCATCAGCTTAATATTACTTATGCTTACCATAACTGATACGACGAATGCGATGGGAAAAGCAATGAAGGTAATTGTTGAAGCCGCATCAAGTGTAGTCCGTACCGTTTCGATCAAGGACTTATTAGAGAACACATAATTAAGCTGCACCAATACCAGTGACGAGAAGTATATGATCCAGCCAAGATTACGTATATTCTTATATTGATACAGACTCTCCTTCACACCCTCATTATACTCTCTTATGATGTATAACAGAATCAGTACAAGATAAATTGCTGCCAGAACCGGTATAACATGCGCTCCGGCAGATTCACCGAAATAGTTATCAACTGTTATAACACCAAAGGGATGAACATAAAACGATTCCAAATGGTAGTAGTCATCCGGTCCTTCTATATCAATATATGCCTTGCCCTTCGATACTGATTGGATTCTCAGGGATAATACACCGTTGTTAATCTGTTTGTCGGCAATCTCTATTACATCATATTTCTGATCTATGCTTATATTATAATCATCTATATTATCTGTTCCGGCATGAACATCCACATGTAGTGTATATGAACCTCCAAAAACCACAACAACAATCTGACCGATAACCAATAATAGTATGCCTATAATCAGTAAGGCTGTCTGTTCTTTTCTATCATTCATTCCCCATGCTTCCCTTAATGTGATTTTCCCGTAACGCTTAACTTTTATCCTATTGGGATATAATATCTATCCGGCTGGTTCCCAGATCATCCTCATATATATTGATATTGTACCGGTACTCCTTGTCACCGTCTTTAATGGTAAATGAAGTCGTACCGTAAGCATGAGCCTTGATCAGAACTGTACTGTCCTCGCCTGTACCAGATATGGAAATATCAGCTATCCCCGTGTCATCTACCGACACAGCTGCATTTTCTGTTAATGAAGGATTGTCAGGTAGAAATTGATGTATCACATGCTTTAAACCGTCTTCACATATAACCGCCAAAAGAACAAGCATCGGCATCATGATAATAAGACTGATCCGGTTCTTTTTCTTTATGTACCACCCGATGTAAGGTTAATCCCTCCATATAATTTATCCGTAAATCTTCTCAATGCGCTTTTTCTTCCATCAGAGAATCCTCCTAACATCTACTGCAGTTTGTTAAATCTTCCCTATTTCTCTCAACACACGTTTGTCTCCCTTCTCTCCAATGAGAATGAACTCTCCTTCACCGGTTCGAATTACCTCACTGTCTTTCGGAAGCTCTTCATTAAGTATTTTCACCAATACAGGATACAGAAATGCTATAAGCACTATCAAACGAATTATATAAAACAAGGGCTTATAGGAAATGGTATAATCATCTGCCACCAAAAACAGTATAGGATAAAAAAGGTTAATGACATACATGGCAGTCAGGATCGCGATTGGTATAATCATATGCCTGTAGTGGCGTTTCAAATGATCTATACTCTTATGCATGATATAATATATATACAGAATCCATTGACGGACAAGGTATAAAGCAACTCTTTCCTTTATGGTATTCAAAAAAAGTGTAAAAGTCAAGATAAACAGTAGGATATCCTACATTTTTATTTAGTATTTTTTATGTTTCTCCTTTGGTCTAAAATGATTTATTATCCATGCCCCATATTCACTTGCATACCTTATCAGCCCTTCATTTGAAACGCGGTACTTATTAGGGCATAGGAAACGTTCCATGATTCATGTGGATTTCGTACAGACTATCAGTTTATCAGCAAACGCAAGATGAAAGGAATTGTTAACTGCAATAAAAAAACACCAAAAGCCCCAACATTTACACTTGTGTAAATATCAGGGCTTTAATGTGTCTTACCTAAGTATTATTACCGTATTACTTATTAAGTTCAATAGGATCCCAGCCTTCATCTAATACCTTTGTAGCAGGGACATTATTATTTTTAACAAACTCGGAAATAATATCGATTCTGGCTTTATTGCGGGCATCAGAATCAGAATCCGCTTTAATGAACTGATCATATTTGTCGCCAAATATCTTCTTTGCACTTTCATCAAAGTTTGCGCCATCTTCCACAACATCAAATGAAGTTACCTCATACTCTTTGCCATCTGTGATGGTCTTAAGGTGCATAAGTCCGGGATATCCACCGCCTGCCATACTCTTTAATGTATCGCCCTCAAGTTTATAGGTCTCAACCCAATATAATCCCCATACAAGAATATCGTCTTTGTTGCTGTCATCTTTTGCGATAACAATGGGATTAGGTATTGTCACATCAGAAGCCTCATAATTCTTGCCAAGTTCATTGACTACATAATCAGAGATTGCCTTGACGATCATATCATCACCGGTATATGCATATTCACCATATGTCCATCCTTCATTTGAGCCTGCATCGGAAGCTGCATCATCAGCGGATTCGTCCAATCCGTTCTCTGTCTCTTTTTGCATATCTCTTGCAACACTCTCGTCTAATTCCTTAGATTCATGTGCTTTTCCATCCTGATCTACCACAAATCCTGTCATATCATCATAGAAATGATAACCGTATACCTTATCCTCAACAGTAAATTTAATATATTCTCTACCATCTTCAAGTGTTGCATCTTCGGTGGTAAATTCACCATAATATATATTGCTGCCTTCCTGAACGATGACTACAGGTGTACCTGACGACCTAAAAAGTGCAAGGTTGATATCACTCTCTCCATCTGCGGCGTAAAGTCCACCCATATATACAATCTCATCATCCTCAGCAGAAGTATCAGCTTCTTCAGTAGCCTCTGTAGCCTCTGTTGCCTCTGTTGCTGCCTCTGTTGTCGCTTCTGTTGTTGCCTGTGAGTTATCAGCACCACAAGCACAAAGCGCACCTGCAAGAATTCCTAAAGCTACAATTGATAAAAATTTCTTTCTCATTTTTCTATCTCCTTTTTTAGTAAATAATTTTTAGGTGTTTGCGGTTTCGCAATTACCTATACATAACTGTACAAATCCGTTAATATTTGTAAATTCAATTCTGCAATATAGCAGGTAATTACAGCATTGTCAATATATCATGAACATCATGACCGGCCATCCTTGGCGAAAAAAACACTCGTTCATGCTATATATAATTTCGTGTATAATATATCACGTCATGCGTAACAAAAGCGCAACACTATATTACTCAATCTTCAGAATTCGTAGCAGTCGCATCTTCCTTCATATCTTCCTTAAATTCATCATAGATTCCCGTTTCATTGGTAATAGCATCACTTATGCGGGAAACCTCATCAGACACCTCGTACTCCTCATCCTTCGGATACAGGAATTTGTGTAAATGTTTGACATTACTATAAAGATTGGCAGGAACTACAACGCTGCCCTTTGAACCTAATGTAGGAGTTTCATTGGCAAGAGGGAATCCTTCATTCTCATCAAGCTCATAACTTAATACACTTTTACCTAAGGATAATATCTGAGCTTTAGACAAATTGGTTGCCACTAACGGAAGCACCTCATCAATAGCTTTGTTAAGACTGCCAATATCTGATTCCTTTGCCTTCTTCACCATTGCGGATATAACTTTTCTCTGACGTTGGGTACGTTCAAAATCACCATTACCTACCTTTCTGATTCTCGCATAGGCTGTTGCCTGAGCACCGTTTAACGTCTGCTTTCCGGCTTCCCATACTCCGTCAGAAGCAATACCCGTCACCTCTATCTGTTCCTGAAGATTGTGATTTAAGTTATCAAGCTCTTTCGACTTTACATTGATTTCCACACCGCCTAAAGCATCTATAGCCTTGGTAAGCGCCTCAAAATTAACTGCCACATAATCCTTTATATTGAGGTCTAAGTTCTTATTAAGTGTCTCCACCGCACATTTCGGTCCGCCTATCATATAGGAGTGGGTAAATTTCTGTGTACCCTGACCATCCTTTGCTATCTCGACAAAACAATCCCTATATACGGATGCAAGTCTCACATCCTTTGTCTTGTTATCTATACTTGCAATAATAACCGCATCACTGTGCGCTGCTCCCGCCTTGGTCATATCATCACCTTCTCTTGCGTCAAGACCAAAAAGAGCGATTGTTGTATATTCGTCTTCCATAGCATCTGTCACGGCATCGCTGACCTCAATACTCTTCTTTTCCTTTTGCTGCTCTTTATCCACTAATTTGTTGAGTTTGCTGTTGACAAATGCAAAAATGACAAGCAGTATCAATGCCAGAATAATAATACAGATTTTGATTATTCTTTTTCTTCGTCTTCTTTTTCTTGCCTTTAGCTTCTTGGCACTTACTTTTCTTCTCGGACGTTCCTCATAATTCATATTATCTGAATTCATTCTTTTCTCCTTCTACAACTATGATTATCAGGTAATTGTCAAGTTATTTTTCATCACTTAACAGTCACCTTGTTCTTAGCATATACACCATTTTGTGCATAAGCATAGATGTTACATTTACCCTTACCAATACCCTTTATCTTACCTTTATTGTCCACATCTGCAACATAGTGTCAATCACTTTATCTGTGATGTTTGAGATCATTTCATGAGAAATCTCAAAGCCGTAGATATCCTCAATGGTATCAGCGATATCCCTCTGGCTCATACCTTTTCTTTGACAAACAGTCCATCCTCACTATTCTTCGAATCCTGCCAC
>JAFUGT010000059.1 GCA_017469275.1 Lachnospiraceae bacterium | reverse complement strand
CATCAGCCGGGACAGCCACAGCAGGTAAGGCCTGGAGTACCGCCTATGGGACAGCCGGGTATGATGGGACAGCAGCCGGGACAGCCACAGCAGGTAAGACCTGGAGTATCGCCTATGATGGGACAGCAGCCGGGGCAGCCGCAACAGGCAAAACCGGAGGTGCCGCCTATGATGGGCCAGCAGCCGGAACAGCCGCAGCAGGCAAAGCCGGAGGTGCCGCCTATGATGGGACAGCAACAAGCTCCTCCTGCACCGGAAGTTAAGGATGTATCGGATACAAAGGATATACCTGAGGCTAAAACTATACCTGAAACTAAAATGGAAGGCATAAACACCTTGGTAACAGATTCTCAGCATACTCAAGAATTAAAAGAACCGTATGTACCTAAGGAAATGCCTGAACCTCCGGTAACACCGACATCTTCAACTGATGAAGTTGAAACAAAGATGATGGGAAATCTGGTTGGACAGCTTAATTCAAAGCCGGTTCCACATCTTGTAAGAGTAAAAACAGGTGAAATAATTAATATTACTAAGCCTGAATTTTCTATAGGTAAATCGGAATCAAAGGCAGATTATACAATAACTGACAATTCTGCAGTAAGCAGAGTACATTGTATAATTATACAAAAAAATGGAGTTAATTATATAAAAGACAATAATTCAACTAACCATACTTATATTAATGGAGTAGAAATAGAGCCTGATAAAGAGGTTCTTCTTAAAAATAAGACAACTGTAAGGATGGGGGATGAAGAATTCACTTTCCTTCTTAGAAAAGAATAATTATATCGTAGCCGGATTATAAATATAGTCCGGCTGGACGATTTTTATGTATTTTTCTTCTTTTTGTGAAAAAATATCAGATAAGAAAAATACAGTATGCGCAGATCTTGATAAACGCACATGATAAAATATATTTGTGCGGCTTATACGAAATATGTGAGGAGATAAAGCATGAACTATAGAGCAGCTTATCATACGGATGTGGGATTAACAAAAAAGACTAATCAGGATTCATTAGGAATAAAAATCGCAGAAACAAGTCAGGGTCAGACAGCATTTGGGATAGTTTGTGACGGAATGGGAGGATTAGCCAAGGGGGAACTCGCAAGTAAAGAAGTTATACTTGCATTTATCAGCTGGTTTGATGATAAATTCATGAAAGAAGTAAATAAAGGAGAGTATGATACATCAAAGCTTAATGATGAATGGAATACTATAATTCAGACACAAAACAGAAAGCTTGGCGACTATGGAAGGAATAATAATCTTCAGCTTGGAACCACGATTTCGGCAATTCTATTATATAAGGGCAGGTATTATATAGTTCATGTAGGCGACAGCAGAATATATCAGATAACAGGTAATAGCAGTTATCTGCTTACAAATGATCAGACTTTTATAGCCAGAGAAATTGCGGCTGGGCGCATGACTGTAGAACAGTCAAAGACAGATCCCAGAAGAAGTGTATTGCTTCAGTGTGTAGGAGCATCTGATATAGTTGAACCGGAATTTTCAACCGGTATAGTTATGCCTAATACCACATATGTGATATGCTCAGATGGATTCAGACATCAGATAAGCGAGCAGGAAATGATTGCGAAAATCGGTCCTGAAAACACACCTGATGAAGACAGCATGGAAAATGGATGTATATATCTTACCGAGCTGGTAAAGCAACGAAAAGAAACAGATAATATTACTGTTGGACTGATAAAAACAGTATAAATATATAGGTTATATAAAAAATATTGGGAAGGAAAAGTCATGACTAAGGAAGGCACTGTTTTAGACGGTAAATATGAGATATGGAAAGAAGTCGGCAGGGGTGGTATGTCAATCGTATATCTTGCGAGAGATAATCGACTCAATAAGCAGTGGGCCGTAAAAGAGATAAAGAATGACGGCTCTAAGTCTGCTAAGACGCTTCTTAAAGGTCTTGAACGAGAGGCAAATATTCTTAAAAATGTTGACCATCCTGTTTTGCCTAGAATTGTAGATATTATTAATCAGAACAATACTATATATGTAGTAATGGATTTCATAGAGGGTGAAACCATAAGTGAAAGACTTAAAAAGGAAGGTGCACAGCCACAGGAAATTGTTGTTGAGTGGGGAATACAGCTTGCAGGTGCACTGGATTATCTTCATAATATGAATCCGCCTGTTATATATAGGGATATGAAGCCTTCAAATGTTATGATAAAGCCTGAAGGCGGAGTTAAGCTTATAGATTTTGGAACTGCAAAGGAGTATGACGTAGAAAATAATGCTGATACAACAGCGCTTGGTACGAGAGGATATGCGGCACCTGAACAGTTTGGTGACAAACAGGGACGCGGTATATATAATACCGATGCAAGAACCGATATATACAACTTAGGAGCAACCATGTATCATATGGTCACAGGAAATAACCCATGTGATCCACCTTATGGAGTGCACCCTATAAGAGAGATGAATCCGGCGCTTTCTTCCGGTTTGGAAAAGATACTTCTTAAGTGCACCGAAGATAATCCTGCTAAGAGGTATCAGAACTGTTCGGAACTTATATATGACCTTGAACATTATACTGAACTTGATGATTCATATAAAAAGAAGAATAAAAGAAAACTTGGCTTGTTTATAACAACTTCAATTTTAACTGTGGCAGCAGGCATAACAGCAGTCGTTGGATATTCCGGTTTACAGAAGATAAAGATGGATAATTATAATCATTATATCGAAGCCGGAAATGATTATAAGGTTGAAGAAAAATATGAAGATGCCGTAGAAGAATATAGAAAAGCATTTGAGCTGGATGGCACAGATGCAGAGGCTTATGATAAGTTTATACAGACATACATAGATGCTTCGCATGAAATAAGGGAAGATGGAACCACACCATTGGATCTCCAGACAGGCCTTAATGTAGTTGCAAATCGTATTAAATCCGGATATGCAAATGTTGATAAAAATGACGAAGTATTGTATAAAATGGCAATTACATACTTTGATGAATTAAATGATTACAAGACAGCAACAAAATATTTTAATATGGTGGATAAAAAGGATAAGAACTACGGTGAACTTGCCGATTACTACGGTTCCGTATCGCTCATCCTTTCGAGTACATCAGTAAACATAGACGAGCTGCTTGGTAAAATAAATGAATTTGCAGAGTATAATCAGCGTGAGTATACAAATCAGAATGAAAATAAATTTATAAACTATAAAACTATAGGTCAGATATATGCAACATATATCAGCACAGAGGGTGTTGCAAAAAAGGCTGAGGAGATAATGACTCAGGCTGTAGAAGATTTGGATGAATACACCGGCACAAAGCTCAACACCAATGATTATTATTATGCATACTATGATAATCTATCGGTAATATATGAACAGCTTGCCAAGACTACTGAAAATGAGTCTGAAAGCTACACATATTATGATGAGGTTATAGCCTATTGCGAAGATTATCTGACAATCCTTGACATAAAGGTTGAAGAAAACGGCGAGATTGGATATGGTGGTTCAAATGACAACATTTTTAATACAAGCTATTATAACAAGATGATGAAAATAGCGTACTGCTATGAACAGATGGGAGAGTACGACAATGCTCTTGCGGTTTACAAAGAATTAGAAAGTGTCCTCGGAACCGGAAATGTGCTTAGTGGTAAAGTGTATGCTGAACATCTTGATTATATTTACACTGTATGTGAATCTGTAAATCAGGATCCGGCTTACTGGAGTGAGAGGTGTCCGAATGAACTTGCAGATTTGATAAGCGTATATAATGAGGGTTCAAACGTGCCTTCCATAGACAGCAACAAAACACGGAAGAAACGTAAAGATACAATTGCTTCACTTGCTAACGGAACCATAAAGAAGCAGGATGAGGAACCTGATACAAATGATGCTGTTGTTGATGAAAATAATGACACAGATGAAAATGAAAAGATAGGAGAGTGATAGCTATGGAAGACATGTACAATATATGCTTTTATGGCGGATTAACTCTCGCCATAATATTTCTTCTTGTAAGTATAGTATTATTTATAGTATTTAAAATTCCTAAGGTTATCGGTGATTTGACAGGAAGAAATGCCCGAAAAGAAATTGCAGAAAAGAGGAGTAAAAAGGGACGGACAGACACATCAAGCAGGCTGTCTAAGCAGGAACAGAAGAAATACTATAATCAAAATACAGGTAAGATTACAATAAGAGATTCGATAACAAATGAAGAAGAAACAGCCCAAATAACGAGTGATGTTCAGGCCCCGGAAAGAGAAACAGATATCTTACGACCGGGAGATGAGTATGAAGCATATAACACACAGGGCAGCTTAAAAGATAAAAAGAAAAATGCATCAAAGGGTGAAGAAGAGACTACAGTTCTTGGTAATTCGAGCGATGAAGAGGAGACAACAATTCTTGAAAGTTCGAATACATATAATAATGCAGCTGATGAATTTGACCCGGATGGTGAAACGGATGTGTTAAGAGCAGATGATAGTGGAGTCTTTGAAAGTGAATCAAATGATTTTGATCCGGATGGCGAAACTGATGTCTTAAGGTCGGATGATAACAGAGAATTTGATGCTGATGGCGAAACTGATGTCCTAAGAGCTCCTGATATTAATGATAGTGATGAAGCAACTACCGTTTTAGCAGGCGGAGAAGACGAGGATGAAACAACAGTCCTTTCTGCCGATAATATAAAAGATACAAACGAAGATAAGAAGTATATCTATAGTGTAGTAATTGTTCATACAGAGGAAAGCTTATAGGGAAAGGAGCATTAATTAATGAAAGAGATTTGGAAAAAGACAAGTTTACTTTACAGGTTAATAGCCATAATGATTACTATTGTTATGGTTGGTACTTCTTTGTATTTCCATTTTGACAAGAGGTATAGT
>JAFUGT010000058.1 GCA_017469275.1 Lachnospiraceae bacterium | reverse complement strand
GGCTCAAAGTAAAGCTTATCAGATGTATCGTAATCAGTAGAAACTGTCTCCGGATTACAATTGACAATGATTGTCTCAAAACCTAACTTCTTGAGAGCGAGTGCTGCATGAACACAACAGTAGTCAAATTCTATACCCTGTCCGATACGGTTAGGACCACCGCCAAGAATCATGATCTTCTTATTGTCGGTAGTAGGATTCTTGTCTTCAGAATTGTAGGTAGAGTAGTAGTAAGCGCTGTTTTCGGTACCGCTTACATGTACACCCTCCCAGGCCTCTGTGACACCAAGAGAAAGACGTTTATTTCTTATATCATCTTCAGGAATCTCCAAAAGCTGGCTGATGTATTTGTCTGAGAAACCGTCTTTCTTTGATTGGATAAGTAAATCATCAGCAGGAAGACTACCTTTGGATTTCAATAATTCTTCTTCCTCATCCACAAGCTCTTTCATCTGATTGATGAAATAGTGTTTAACTTTAGTAATTTCGAATATCTCATCGGCAGTAGCACCCTTGCGAAGAGCTTCGTATATTATAAAATATCTCTCTGAAGAAGGGGAGATAAGCATTTTAAGCAGCTCATCTTTTGAAAGGGAATCAAAGTTCTTGGCATGCCCAAGACCGTAACGACCTGTCTCCAGACTTCTGATTGCCTTCTGGAATGCTTCTTTGAAGTTTTTACCGATACTCATTACTTCACCAACGGCTCTCATCTGAGTACCAAGCTTGTCTTCAACGCCTTTGAATTTCTCAAATGCCCAGCGGGCAAATTTAATAACAACGTAGTCTCCGTCAGGAACATATTTATCCAATGTACCGTATTTACCACATGGAATATCTTTGAGGGTAAGTCCTGTTGCTAACATTGCAGATACTAAAGCAATAGGGAAACCTGTCGCTTTAGAAGCAAGAGCGGAAGAACGTGAGGTACGTGGATTGATCTCTATTACAATTATTCTGTCGCTAACAGGGTCATGAGCAAATTGTACGTTAGTACCACCGATTACCTGTACTTTATCTACAATCTTATATGCCTGTTCCTGAAGTCTCTTCTGACAATCTTCTGAAATTGTCAGCATAGGTGCTGAACAGAAGGAGTCACCGGTGTGAACACCTAAAGGATCAATATTTTCAATGAAACATACAGTAATCATATTGCCTTCGCTGTCGCGAACTACCTCTAACTCTAATTCTTCCCAACCGAGAATTGACTCTTCAACAAGTACCTGTCCAACAAGACTTGCCTGAAGACCTCTGGCACATACAGTCTTTAATTCATCTTTGTTATATACAAGTCCGCCGCCGGCTCCACCCATGGTGTATGCGGGACGAAGAACAACAGGATAGCCGAGTTTGTCTGCGATAGAAAGAGCTTCTTCAACACTATAAGCAACTTCGCTGCGAGCCATCTCAATACCTAATTCATTCATTGTCTTCTTGAATTCGATGCGGTCCTCACCACGTTCGATGGCGTCAACCTGCACACCAATAACCTGAACATTATACTTATCAAGAATTCCTGCTTTGTACAATTCAGAACATAAATTAAGACCGGACTGTCCGCCTAAATTAGGGAGTAGAGCGTCAGGTCGCTCTTTGGCGATAATTTGTTCCAGTCGGTCAACATTAAGTGGTTCAATATAGGTTACATCTGCTGTCTCCGGATCCGTCATAATTGTTGCGGGATTGGAATTAACTAAAACAATCTCGTATCCAAGCTTGCGAAGTGCTTTACAAGCCTGAGTACCGGAATAATCAAACTCACAGGCCTGACCGATTACGATCGGACCGGAGCCAATGATCAATACTTTGTGTATGTCTGTTCTCTTTGACATTGTCTTTTGCCTCCTACTACTCAATACTGTTTCTCATTATCTATTAAAATGAGAAAAAGTACAAGAGGAAATTATATTTTTTTGTAAAAATTTTTTTGTTAAAATTGTTGCATTTTGTTGAAAGGTCTGATATATATGGGATTGTTGTATAAATGATTGTGTGTGTGAAATACTATTGATTGAAAAATGATATAATAATATCGGATTTTTCTGAAAATATAAATGAGAGAGGTGTAAAAAAATGAATCCAATGGCATTAATGCAATTAAAAGGTCTATATAATAAATTTGAGGCAAATCATCCTAAAGTGCCTATGTTTTTCAAGGCTGCCGGTGGAAGTATAGGAGAGGGCAGCATTATAGAAATAAGCGTAACAGACCCTGCCGGAAAGAAGATGACTACTAATATGCGTGTTACAGAACAAGACCTTGAATTATTTCAACAGTTAAAATCGGCACTTAATTGATGACTGCATAGTCGTTTACTCGTTCATGGAATTGAATTCTTCCTCGTCGAGTAATTCTTCAAACTTGTCCTCAGCTGCCTCCCATTCCTCGTCTGATTCTATATCTGAAAGTTCAACATTTTCTCCGTCAGACTCATAGCGGTATATAAAGTATTCACCTTCTTCGTATCCGTCCACAGGTGTTTGAGGCATGAGGGCGACATAGAATTGTTCTTTGACCTGGTATATAGCCAGAATATCACATTCTACTTCTTTATCTTCATCCAAAAGTAAGGTGATTGTATCTTCCGTGTAGTTGATTTCCTGATTGTTATTCATAGATTTGTTCTCCTTTATAATTTAATTATTTTGAAGCATTTCAAAGAAAGAATCTTCAGAAACGGGACGACTTAATAAGAAGCCCTGAATCAAATCACAGGATTGTTCTTTGATAAGCTCAAATTGTCTCATGTTTTCAACACCGACAGCGACAACTTTGATTCCCAGCTTATGTGAAAGATTGATGATGGTATTTGCAACATATGCCTCGTAATCACTTTCGATTGTCTTGGCGATAAATGAACGGTCGAGTTTAAGTGTGCTGATTGGAAGTTTGGTAAGTGTTGTAAATGATGAAGAGCCGATTCCAAAGTTATCCAAAGTTATTCCCACACCAAGCTCCTTAATCTTGTTGATTATTTCTATATTGTGTTTATCATTTTTGGTAAGAACATTCTCGTTAAATTCAAGATTCAAATACTGCAAAGACATTCCGGTAGTATCAGGAATAGCTCTTATTGTCTCGAGTAATTTATCGCCTCTTAGCTGGAGAGGAGATATATTCACTGATATATGAACAGGCTCGAAGCCGGATTCGACCAGTCTGCTGTTGAAGCTGCAAGCCTCTGATAACGCCCATTCACCGAGTTCGTCAATAAGCCCGGCTTCCTCGGCAACAGGCACAAACTCTTCGGGATTGACGTTGCCAAGTTCGATAGAGTCGAGACGCATTAAAGCTTCACATCCAACAATCTGTTTTGTCCCGGAGTTATATTGGGGTTGATACTCAAGTTGTATATCATGCATTTCGATAGCGTCTTTGAGAATTTCAATGAGTTCATTTTTACGCTCGACCTCTTTTTCCATGTCGGCATTGAAAAATGTGTAACTGTTTTTGCCGCTTGTCTTAGAAGTGTACATGGCAATATCGGCTTTTTTCATAAGCTCGGTTAGGGTAGTGCCATGTAAAGGATATATGGAACATCCTGCGCTTATGGTTACGCGTACGGTTTCGTCATCTAATACAAACGGATGAGATGCTATATCCACCAGTATGCTTAAGAATTCATGCAGGTCTTTGTCTGTACCGGTCTGATTTCTCAGTATTACAAATTCATCACCGCCGTTTCTTGCCAGAATATCATCCTTTGCAATACGTTTGGAAAGATCTTTGGTGACGGCTTGTAACAGAAGGTCACCGTAATCATGCCCTAAGGTATCATTTATGGATTTAAAACCATCCAAATCAATAAATATAATGGCGTGACGCTGTTTCTTTCCCGTTTCTGATTTCAACAATTCATCTGCAAATTTGTAAAAGGCAAGACGATTATAAAGTCCGGTAAGAGCGTCTGTATATGCCATGGTCTCTATGTGTTTGTAGTTATTTTCCAATTCTATCTGATTTTCTTCTAATTTTTGATGAGCATTAACTATTTCTGTATAGTTCGCAGATATAATATCCATCATCTGATTGAAGTTATCCGCCAAATCTCCAAATTCATCATCACTTTCGAACTCACAGTGAACATCAAGTTTTCCTGAGGCGGCCTCTCTTATATCGCTCTGTAACTGGAAGATGGGAGTGGTATATGAATTAACAAGACCTCTTGTGATAAATACTGCAACTATAACAACTGCAATAAGAAGAAATACCATTATTATAGGAAGACTTGATACTATATTGGTATATGTTGATGTGTCCTGCTTGACAACATATATCCAATCATAAGTTGGAATAGTTGCATATCCGTATAGGTATTTCGGATTTTCGGAATAGGCA
Source organism: Lachnospiraceae bacterium (assembly GCA_017469275.1). Classification (GTDB taxonomy): domain Bacteria; phylum Bacillota; class Clostridia; order Lachnospirales; family Lachnospiraceae; genus CAG-590. Next base: position 6,368 of record JAFUGT010000058.1, on the reverse strand, counting down.
TCATTAATATCTTCCATTACCGATTTGTCGGGAAAAGAGCTGACAGTATCTTTTATATGTTCCAGAAAAGGATAGTCATCTTCGGAAATATCATGTCCGAACATTGGATTACCTTCGGTATCTAACAAAAAAGTTCCCCTCTCTGCCGAAATAAAAATACCGAAGTATTCTTTTTTGAGGTTGGTTCTAAGGAGTCCTATAATTTTATCTTTGACAATGACCGGTGTGATAATATCTAAAGTGGTCTGGTCAAATAGTGACTTCGGGAAAACCATGGTGTTGGTATATTCATACACAGGTTTATCCATTACTTCAGCCCAATCGGATACGGCATCATCATCAGTGGTTATTGTCAAATACCCGTCAACATCATAGAAGTAGTAATTAACGCTGTGATCGGCATTGTTTGACAATTGTATTATTGACTCAAGAATGCTTTGATAAGCTGCGGAGTTGTGATTAAGAAGAATATCCGGTGCGTTGACTTTCTCTAAAAGGTAACTCTTGATATTATTGGTACTGGCAAGAGCTTCAGTCTCGATAATCTGGGATTCCAATTGTGAAATGAAACCAAAACTGTAATCCTGAGCTATCTTGGTAGTGTTAACTTCATTGATGCTGGCGTACTTGGAAAGGGATACAAAATAGGCAAGAAGAGCCATAAGGATTACAGGGATTACCGAAAGAAACAATATAGAACTCTGAAGGGTTTTCTTGATTGACATTGTTGCATTTCCTCTCTGTACAAATGTTTAGACCATTATATATAATATAAACGAATAATTCAATGTTCAAAAATTTATTTTGTGTAAAATATAACAAAATTATTTGTTAAAAAGTTGCGTTGTTTATACCAGTTATGATATAATAATTTCGAATTTGTATGTGTGGTGGGGCAGTAGTTTAGAATTATATTAATATATCTTTGAAGATAGGAGAAGTGAGTATGTTTGAAGCTTATTTTGGTAAATATCTGGAAGATCAGGGGATTATTACAAAGGATCAGTACCAGGAAGTGGTTGTGGCAAGTCAGAATGCAAAGGTCAAACTTGGACTTTTGGCGGTGGCGGAAGGCTTTATGACAGAGGAAGAAGCTGACGAAGTCAATGATGCGCAGCATAGATTGGATAAAAGATTTGGAGATATAGCTGTAAGCAGAGGATATCTTACAGATTCTCAAGTCGGTGCTCTTTTGAAGAAACAGGGAGACAGTTACCTTTTGTTTGTTCAGGCGATGGTGGAAAGGAATATACTGACACTTGAACAGATCAAGGACTATGTCAAAGAATATAAGAAAGCAGAGAAACTTTCGGACCTGGATGTCGAAGCTATGAAGAGTGGGGATATTGACAATATTATCCCGGTACTGTTAAGAAATGTTATCATAGCTCCGATAATCAAAGACTATATAGCACTTTCCGCAAGAAATATAGGTCGTTTTATTGACAGACAGTTTCGAATCGGAGATGTTTCCATAGTCGATGAGGTGTCAGCACCGTTTGTGTCAGCGCAGGTGTTAGATGGTGATTATAAGATATTTACAGGTTTCTTTGGTGAAGGTACCGCTCAAAAACTTATTGCGGAAGCCTATGCCAAAGAAGAATTTGAAGAGATTGATATGGATGTTTTGGATGCGGTATGTGAGTTCCTTAATTGTAATAATGGATTGTTTGCAACAAAACTTAGCAATGAATATGTAGATATTGATATGCTCCCTCCAATTATGAAGGATACGAAGACCAGCATTAAAGATGAAAGTAATATAGTCAAAGTGCCTATATACATAAGAGATCAACATATTGATCTTGTTATCTGCAGAGAATCCAAATGGCAGCTTGATTAATTGGGGAAAGAGGTGAAAATAATGGCTAAGGTTTTGATAGTTGATGATTCCAGAACATCAAGGAAAATATTAAAAGGCTTATTGGAAGATGAAGGGCATGAGATAATCGGAGAGGCTACCAATGGTCAGGAGGGCTATGATAAATATGCCGAACTGCACCCTGATGTGGTTACGATGGATATAACAATGCCGGTATTAGATGGTATTTCTGCACTCAAGAAGATAAAAGATGATTATCCTGAGGCTAAAGTTATAATGATCACCGCTGCCGGTCAGAAGGCTAAAATGGTTGAAGCTGTTCGCAACGGTGCTTCAGAATTTGTTGCAAAACCATTTGACCGAGATAATTTGAAAGCTATAATTGCAAAGGTTGTAAGCTGATTTTATATGCTAACTAAAGAACACTTTCCCGAAGGATAGTGTTCTTTTAATTAATAATGTTTTATAACAGGAGGATACTATGAGTAAAGTAAAAAGAGTGTACGTGGAGAAGAAGACTGACTATGCGGTTAAGGCAAAGGAGTTATATGAAGAACTTACCGATTACCTTGATCTGAAAATAGATAGTGTACGTGTGTTGGTGCGCTATGATGTGGAGAATGTTTCTGATAAGACCTATGATAAGGCATTAAAAACCGTATTCTCTGAGCCGCCGGTAGATTATGTATATGAGACGGAATTTCCTTATGACGAAGGGGACAAGGTATTCTCCGTAGAAGCACTTCCGGGACAGTTTGACCAGAGAGCCGATTCTGCCGAACAGTGTGTAAAGCTTCTCAACGAGAAAGAAGAACCTGTTATAAGATGTGCTACAACATATGTTATAAAAGGGGAAATAGACGATTCTCAGTTTGAAGCTGTTAAGGCCTACTGTATCAACCCGGTGGATTCAAGAGAAACTGACGACAGTAAGATTCCGGAAACCTTGGTTCAGGTTTTTGATGAGCCTAATGATGTTGCTATATTTGATGGTTTTAAGGATATGGAGGAGAGTAAACTTAAAGAATTATATGATTCTTTAGGTCTTGCAATGACTTTCAAAGATTTCCTTCACATACAGAACTACTTTAAAAATGATGAGAAACGTGATCCTTCCGTTACGGAAATCAGAGTACTGGATACTTACTGGTCCGATCACTGCCGTCATACCACATTTGCCACAGAGCTCACCAATGTTAATATTGAGGATGGATATTATAAGAAACCTATTGAGGATTCCTATAATTCTTATCTGGCTTCGAAAGAAGAGCTATATAAGGGCAGAGATGATAAGTTCACCTGTCTTATGGATATAGCACTCATGGCTATGAAGAAGCTTCGCTCAGAGGGTAAATTACAGGAGATGGAGGTATCCGATGAGATTAATGCCTGCTCAATTGAGGTGCCTGTTATTATAGATGGTAAGGAGGTCCCTTACCTTATCCAGTTCAAGAATGAAACCCATAATCATCCGACGGAAATCGAACCCTTCGGTGGCGCTGCCACATGTCTTGGCGGATGTATCAGAGATCCACTTTCAGGGCGTTCATATGTATATCAGGCTATGCGTGTAACCGGTGCGGCTGATCCTACCAAGGCACTTTCTGAGACATTAGAAGGTAAGCTGCCACAGAGAAAACTGGTTACGGTAGCAGCTCATGGATACAGTTCTTACGGTAATCAGATAGGTCTTGCTACAGGTCTTGTTAATGAGGTATATCATCCTAATTATGTTGCAAAGAGAATGGAGATAGGTGCAGTGGTTGCAGCAGCTCCGAAAGAGAATGTTAAGCGACTCACTTCTGATCCCGGCAATGTAATAATACTAATCGGTGGAAGAACAGGACGTGATGGAATTGGTGGTGCAACGGGAAGTTCGAAGAAACATACCACAAAATCTATCGATACATGCGGTTCAGAGGTACAAAAGGGTAATCCTCCTACAGAGAGAAAGATTCAGAGACTTTTCAGAAGAAGTGAAGTTGCAAGCATAATCAGAAAATGTAACGACTTTGGAGCCGGTGGTGTCAGCGTGGCAATCGGAGAACTTGCAGACGGCCTGATGATAGATCTTGATAAGGTACCTAAGAAATACGCCGGACTTGACGGAACAGAGATTGCTATTTCCGAATCACAGGAGAGAATGGCTGTAGTTGTTGATAAGGCTGATGTAGATAAAATGTTAGGTTACTGTGAGGAGGAGAATCTCGAAGCGGTTGTTGTTGCTGAGGTCACAGAAAATCCTCGTCTTGTAATGACGTGGAGAGGTAAGGAAATCGTTAATATCTCAAGAGCCTTTATAGATACTAACGGTGCTCATCAGGAGAGTGATGTCACTGTTTCGATGCCTGAGAAGAAGGATTATTTTAATGATAATAAGAAGGTATCGGATGTTAAGAAGACCTGGCTTGAGACCTTGGCGGATCTTAATGTATGTTCCCAGAAGGGACTTGTTGAGATGTTCGACAGTTCTATCGGTGCAGCAACAGTGGTAATGCCATACGGTGGAAAATACCAGTTGTCACCTACCCAGACAATGATTGCAAAACTTCCTTTGGATAAGGGTAAATGCGATACAGTTACGATGATGTCTTATGGTCTTGATCCATATATGCTCTCATGGTCTCCGTATCATGGTGCTATATATTCTGTAGTGCATTCTGTTGCAAAGATTGTGGCAGCAGGTGGTGATTGGAGCAGGATTTATTTCACCTTCCAGGAGTATTTCAAGAGATTGGGCAATGATCCTAAGCGTTGGGGTGAACCTATGGCGGCACTTCTTGGTGCCTATGATGCTCAGCTTGGATTTGGACTTGCTTCAATAGGCGGTAAAGATTCAATGTCAGGATCATTTAATGACATAGACGTACCTCCTACACTTTGCTCCTTTGCTATTGATGTGGCAAGGACGGGAGATGTTGTGACTTCAGAGTTCAAGAAAGCGGGCAATGCAATAATTAAGATAGATATTAAGCGCGATGAATACGGACTTCCTGATTACGAGGATATGAAGAAAAAATATTCGGCACTTTATGCTGATATGCAGGAGGGTAAGATTCTTTCAGCATTTGCCGTATCTTACGGTGGTATCATAGAGGCTGTTTCCAAGATGGGATTTGGTAATGGAATCGGTGCGAGCCTTGAGGGTACGGTGACGAGAGAAGACCTTGTGAAGAAGGATTACGGTGCTATTATTTGCGAGATCAGACCTGATGATATCAAATCATTAACAGTCGGAGCGACAAGAATTGGTGAGACTATCGCTGAAGACAAGTTTGTATATGGCAATGTTAAGGTTTCCATGAAGGATGCATTGGCTGCATGGACAGGCACCTTAGAGAAGGTATTCCCTACCGCTTCGGGAGTAGAACAGAAGAAGGTAAGAAATGACATATTTAAGACAGACAAAGTATATGTATGTAAGAATAAAGTAGCTAAGCCGAAGGTATTTATTCCGGTATTCCCGGGAACCAACTGCGAATATGATTCCACAAAGGCATTTGAAAGAGCAGGGGCGGATGTGGAGACTATCGTATTTAAGAATATGACAGAGCAGAATATTCTTGATTCGGTTGATGCATTTGAGAGAGCTATAAGCCAGTCTCAGATTGTTATGATGCCGGGTGGTTTCTCAGCAGGTGATGAGCCGGAAGGATCCGCAAAATTCTTTGCTACGGCATTCCGCAATGAGAAGTTAAAGGATGAACTTATGAAGCTTCTTAATGAGAGAGATGGTCTTGTATTGGGTATCTGTAACGGTTTCCAGGCACTTATCAAATTAGGTCTTGTGCCTTACGGTAAGATCACATCACAGAAAGAGGATTCACCTACCCTTACAATGAACAGTATCGGACGCCATCAGTCAAAGATGGTGTATACTAAGATTGTCAGCAACAAGAGTCCATGGCTTAGAAAAGCAACTCTTGGGGAGGTATATACAGTGCCTATTTCACATGGAGAGGGCCGCTTTGTTGCAGATAAGGAGTGGCTTGACAAGTTATTTGAGAACGGTCAGGTGGCAACTCAATATGTGGATGTGAACGGTAATCCTACCATGAACGAAGATTACAATATCAATGGTTCCTATGAGGCTATTGAGGGTATTACAAGTCCTGACGGAAGAGTACTCGGTAAGATGGCTCATTCGGAAAGGCGTGATACAGACGTAGCTATCAATATATACGGTGACCAGAATCAGTTGATCTTTGAGAGCGGTGTTGAGTACTTTAAGTAAACGACTATGCTAAGCTCGCCTATCGTACATTGTACTCAGGCTTGCTAAGCGCTGCTGTATACGGAAACTTAGCCAATCAGTCTACGCCTTTCGGCTTGACTTCTTGGAGTTTCAAAGTAATATTGCAAGAAAGACAGGATAATAATATGGAGTACATTGTAACAAAGAATGAAATGCAGGCAATAGATGCCTACACAATCGAAAAGGTGGGAATTCCACAGGCGGTTCTTATGGAGAGGGCAGCACTTGCGGTGGTCGAGGAGATTGAAAGGATTGATCGTCGTAAAGGAAGGATTCTTATTGCAGTTGAGG
>JAFUGT010000057.1 GCA_017469275.1 Lachnospiraceae bacterium | reverse complement strand
TTCCAACACAGACACGTTCTCACTCCGTTGCTCACGTAGCGGTACTAATGCACCAAAATACGGTGCATAAGTACCGACGGTCGCAAAGGGTCTGTTTATGGAATCTGTATAATATGCACAAGGCAATCAACTGTATTGATGAGTTTCGCAATCGCCTAATAGATATTTGTGGAAGGAGATGATGTTATGGATGCTTTGATTGACGTTTCTGATATGTATAAGATATACAATCCGGGTGAGAATGAAGTCCATGCCTTAGATGGAGTAAGTTTAAAGGTATATGAAGGTGAATTTGTAGCAATAATCGGTCATTCGGGTTCGGGTAAATCCACATTGATGAATATGCTCGGATGTCTTGATGTTCCTACGGACGGAACATATATACTGAATGGCAGAGATGTGTCGGATCTCACAGATAATGAACTTTCGGAGGTTAGAAATAATTATATAGGTTTCATATTTCAGGGTTTCAACCTTATCCCAAATTTAACTGCAGTTGAAAATGTGGAGCTGCCACTTATATACAGACATGTGGATAGGAACACAAGGCACAAACTGGCAAAGGAAGCGTTGGAGAAGGTGGGACTGGCAGACAGAATGAAGCACAGACCTTCGGAAATGTCAGGAGGACAACAGCAGCGAGTTGCCATTGCAAGGGCTATTGCGGCATCCCCTCCGCTTATACTGGCAGACGAGCCTACCGGTAATCTTGATTCAAAGTCCACTCAGGACATAATGAATATACTTAATGGTCTTAACGAACAGGGTAACACTATAGTATTGATAACCCATGATGATGGAATTGCTGCTAATGCTAAGAGAGTAGTTCGTATTATGGATGGTAAGATAGAATCTGATACAACCAGAAATGACTTGTAGCAGGTTATTACATCAAACCTGTTTTTCATATTGCCCCGTCAGCCTGCATTTATTGCAGACGGAGGTAATAGAAATGTTATTAATAGATATATGATCAAGAAATGACTACATTGGAGGAGATTATGGACGAGAGAAATGAAATCACCACGGAATTAAAGGAGACAGTGGGAGTTATTACCGGAGAGTCTTCGGTATCTTCGGAGGGTGAAGCCACAGGAAGTGTATCTTCGGGAGGCAAGACCGGCAGAAGAAGAAAGAAGAAAAAAGTACCTGCATGGGTAATAGTGCTGATTATTGCTGCTATTATCGGCGGAACGGTGGTTCTTGGTTTTGCTATTAAGAATGGCATGCAAAAAATGCAGACTGCCATGGAAGAAGCAATGGATAACATGAGCGGAGATGACCTGTATGTTGTGGAGAAAACAGATGTGGAACAGGAGATTGCCACATCAGGAACGACCATTGGATTGGAGGAGGATGCGTATACATCTCCCGTAACTGCAAAAGTGGATGATATACGTGTCGAAGTAGGTCAGACGATTCATAAAGGTGAAGTGCTTCTCACTTATGACACCTCGGATCTTGGTGACAATTTAGCCAAGGTTAAAATTCAGGCACAGTCAGAGAGGGCTGCGTCTAACGAATCATTAGAAGCTGCGAGCAAAGCTGCCGGAAAGGCGGATACTGCCGAGACAAAGGCAAAGAAGCTAAAGAAACAGATCAATTCTTTGAAGAAAGAAGTTGAAGATCTGAATGATGATGTTGTGAGCAAGCAGGATGAACTTGCAGAGGCACAGGAAAAGAACGCAAAGGCTGAGGCTGCCAACGAGGCTGCAAAAGCTGAGGCGAAGGAGAAGGCTGCCGCTAAGGCATTAGATGCTGCAGAAAAAGGAGAGGCTGCCGAGAATATAACCACAGAGGCTGTTAAAGAAGAAGATCTCATAGATACCAAAGAGATACAAAATGAACTGCGTGGTCTTAATAAGGAGCTTACAAAGAAGACGGAAAAACTGACTGAGAAACAGACGGAACTTGCCGAACAGAATTCCATAGCTTCCGCCAACAAGGAGGTTACGGTTTCTGATAGTACAAAGGCTCAGATAAGCGCAGCCAGAGAACTATCTGATATGAACATAAATGATGCACAGGAGGCTTATGATGAGGGAATGGCTGGAATTACGGCAAGAACCGACGGAATCATTTCCTCAGTACAGATCGTCAAAGGGTCATATGCCAGCGAAACCCAGACCTTATTAACAATAATTGATGCAGATCAGATCGGGGTATCATTTACTATTTCTAAGGATGACCTTGGTTCAGTCAAGCCGAATCAGAAGGTAAGAGTTGTAATCGGAAACAATCAGTATGATGGTTTTGTGGAATATATAAGTCGTGTGGCTTCTACGGACAGTGCCTATCAAGCGGCGGGAACCGGTTCTTCAGGTGGAAATATACAGGGTAAGATAGTGATCAATAATCCCGATGAAAACCTATATATCGGTATATCTGCCAAGGTATACATATTTGTAGGAAAGTCTGAAGGTACGTTGGCAGTCCCTTATGAGGCGCTCAATACGGATATAGACGGCGACTATGTATATGTGGTTGATAAGGACAACAAGATTCAGAGAAAGGATGTCAAGATAGGGATTTTCTCTGATGAATATTATGAGATAACCGAGGGAATTGAAGAGGGCGATAAGGTGATAAGAGAAGTGACCAAAGATATGAAGCCGGGAGATGAGTATGTTCCGAAAACTGCGATGCCTAATATGATGGGAATGTAGATTCTGACTTGAAATAAGTGTTTAAGCCGGTTTGGTAATGTATATTGGTATATGTATTATCATTTGATGATAATAAGACTGGAATATACATATTGAACAGTTAAGTATATAAGGAGTAGAAAATGGCACAATTAGCAGAATATGTGAAAATGGCCCTTAAAAATATATGGGCGAATAAAGTGCGTACCTTGCTTACAATGTTAGGTATCATCATTGGTATCTCTTCCGTTATTCTTATCATTTCCATCGGTAACGGTGCGACAGGTCTTATTACTTCTGAACTTGGTTCTCTCGGAAAGGGGCAGATTGGTTTTGCGGTTACGGACGATCAGGAAAAGTATCTGATAACACAGGATGATCTTGCTGCAATCAGAAAGATTGACGGAGTTAAAGCTGCATCAGGACAGGTATACTATGAAGGAACCGCATCTACTAAGAAAGATGATTTTAAGATTAATTTCATTGGTATTGATCAGGATGGCTTCACATTCTTAGAGAGAAAGTTTGTGAAAGGTCGTCCGTATGATGAGCGTGAGGCGGAAGAGGGGAAATGCGTCTGTGTAATAAGCGAAGATGATGCAATGAAATTCTTTGGCTCAACAAATGTTATAGGTATGGATATTACTGTAACTATGTATGACAGGTTCGACATTGATTTAAGAATCATAGGTGTTACGGAATCTGAGGATAATAGTAATACGATTGCTTCTATGATTACCGACCCTACAGCGCAGATTATAGTTCCGACAAAGACCTTTGGAAAGGCGATAGGATTTGATGTGTCAGATGAGCTTTATGAATTTTATGTTCTTAAAGAAGATGATGCTGATGCAAAGGAAGTAACAGATAAAGTTGTGGAATATCTTGAGACGGCTCACCATGCCAAAGGCAAAGATGTGTATTTCTTCCAGAGTTTTGATGATATCATGAAGACGGTGAATCAGGTGATAAATCTAATTACCACATTTGTAGCATTTGTTGCGTCCGTATCGTTACTGGTTGGCGGTATCGGAGTTATGAATATTATGCTGGTTTCGGTTACCGAGCGTACAAGGGAAATAGGAATCAGAAAGGCATTAGGTGCAAAGACGGGTTCCATAACCGTACAGTTTTTGGCTGAGTCAGCATTTATTACACTGATAGGAGGAATTATAGGTATCATCTGTGGTGTTGGTGGTGCATGGATGATCGCCAGAATAATAGGAATGATAGTTCCGGGAATGAAGTTCTCTCCGGAGTTATCGCTGCAGACCATTCTTCTTGCGTCACTGTTCTCGTCAGCAGTGGGAATTTTCTTCGGAATCTATCCCGCAAGAAAGGCTGCAAAGTTAAGTCCTATTGAGGCATTGCGCCGGGAGTGATTTCATAGTGAAAGATATAGCTATGTGAAGAGTGGGGTAACAAATGAAGAAAATATTAATTACAAATGATGATGGAATAAATGCGGATGGTCTTATCAGACTGGTAAAAGTTGCAAGAGAGTTTGGAGATGTGTGGGTGGTGGCACCTGAAAGTCAGCGGAGTGCCGCATTACACAGTATAACATTGCATAAGCCCATTGATGTGTATCCATGTGAATTAAAATTGGAGGAAGATTGCGGTAAGGAGTATTCAGATGCTGCACAAACTGTTAAGGATAATACTGACACGAATGATTCTGTCGATGACGGGTATCGAAGTGGTAAGGTACATGCTTTCTCCTGCAGCGGAACACCTGCGGATTGCGTGCGAGTAGGAAGTCTTAATGTTATGCCGGAAAAGCCTGATGTGGTGCTTTCGGGAATTAATTATGGGTATAATGCCTGTTCTGATATTCAGTATTCAGCAACGGCGGGAGCGGCATTTGAGGGAACATTTCAGGGCTATCTGTCCATTGCCCTTTCGGAAGGCGCGAATCCTTGTCACGAGGTAACTGACACATATCTTCATGAGGTCTTAGCTGTGCTGCTTGAAAAAGAGCATGTGCCGGGACATATCTATAACGTGAATTTCCCGCAGTGCAGGTTATCTGAGTGTAAAGGCATTCTTTGGGACAGATCTGTATCAGAGGGAATGTTTTTCAGAGACAGATATAATATAGTAGAAAAACTCAAGGACGGCGGTACAAGATACATGGTGGAAGGGCAGTATAACGAAGATGCCGAGGCGGATACGGATTTTCGTGCTATCGTGGATGGATATGTGTCGGTGGGGGTAGTGAATAATATAGGGTATTAATGTCTGATGAAGTTAGTGATAAGGGCAGGAATATAAAAGTGTTCCTGCTCTTTTTGATTGCCTGAACTTCTTTTAGTTTAAAATAATTTGATTTATGCTATTATTTGTTTTATAATTGACATATATTTACTGTATTTAAGATAAATTATAGAAAGGGGAAGTATCAAAGCATGAAACAACAAAAGTTTACACACAAAATGTATCTGATATTGGTTGGGTTACTAATGACTTTATCATTGGTCAGCATTAATGGGATAACCGCCAATGCAGATCCGGGACCTAAGAACGTGACAGTTACCTTGAAAGGTAACACACTGGCTGACAGTTTGGGCAAAAAGGATGTACTTATAGCAGGCACAACTGTTAATTTTGAACTCTATACGGAAAGCTACGAGGGAGGTAATTATGATTCTGATGGAAGCGGTGGAATAATATCTGATAATCCTAAGGTTGCTGTTGATAATGTCAAAAAGACAATTACGGTGGCAAAGGATGCAACAGGTACGGTTAATTTTGCCTATGCTATCAAAAAATATGATGTAGAAAAAGGAACCTATACTGATGAGTGGGTAAAATGGGGAGAGTATGGTCCGTATTCAAACTCATTTACAATATTGAAAGATGATGATATTTGTAAAAGTGTCTTTGCGTCTAATCTAAGCATTACATGTTCTCAAGGACTTGTGGCCGGAGGAACGGCGGACATCAATACATTATGGGATAAATCAGGTGTTAGTGCAGAACCCGTTGACCTTAAGTTTACATCAAGTAATGCTGATGTTACGATCAGTGGTAATAAAATAACAGTTAAAGATTCAATGACAGCGGATTCATCGGTTGGAATTACAGTGTCAGGAAAATTGTGTGGCAAAGATGTATCCACTACGACTTATTTAGGTGTTTATGCGAAATACAAGCTCTGCAGTGAAAAAGATGGAGTTGTTTTAAAACTTGGCAACAAGGCAACTTTAAAACCTTACTTTATGGAAAGGACTGCTACTGCTTCAGGAGTCAGTGAAAAGAAATCAGCGCTCAAATCTTCTGAAACGGTTACTTACAAAACTGATAATAAAAATGTGGCAACTGTATCTAAAAAAGGTGTGATCAAAGCGGCGGTTAATAAGACCGGTACTGCAATAATAACATATTCAGTGAAAAGAAATAAGAAGAATTATGTGGCGGAATGTTATGCATGTGTTGTTGAAGGAGGTACGGCTGTCAAAGCGGATGTTAAGAAACCGGCCACAAACGGAAAGAAGATAACTATTGCAACGTGGAATGATGAAATTAAGAATCGTATAGATTTTGTTCTCAAAAAATATCCTGAGTACAAGAATCTTATAGATTATATAATTATACCATCGACTGATAATGGATACCGTGATTATCTTAAGAAAACGGAGAATGAATCAAACAAACCGGATATAGTCTTGGCTGAATACGATTATCTGAGTGATATATATGCCCTTAATTACGTCAAACCGGTTTCAGAGATTGGTTATAATGAGAACTGGTATGCTAATGCATATCCATACACAAAATCAAGAGGTTCTCATAACGGAAAGCTATATGCCCTTACATGGCAGACATGCCCCAATGCATTCATATACCAGAAATCAGCGGCAGAGAAGGCTTGGGGTACCTCTGATCCTGATAAGGTTCAGGAGAAATTGAAGGATGTGAATAGTTTCATTTCCGCTGCAGGGGAAGTGAAGGCAAAAGGCAGTAATATAATGGCTGTTAATGAACTATATTCCGAGATACTTAAAGGAATGAATACTAACTTATCTTCCGGTGATACCGTATATTTTGGTGGAGATGTAGAAAACGCAATTAATGCATCGATGAAGCTTGCGGATGGCAGATATGTAACTGACGAAGACAGGTGGGGCGATGTGTGGAATGAATCCATGCATGACGGAAAAACGCTTGGTATGTTTGGCGGCGTTCCGTGGTTTGCGCAGTTCTGTATGGGAAATTATGACGGAATCTATGATAAGACCTATGGAATATGCGAGGGCCCTGTTGACAGCTATTGGGGTGGAAGTCTTTTGATTCCTACTAATGCCGGTAATAATAATGAACTTGTAACATTTATCTTATATGAATTGACGGCTGATTCCGATATGATGCTTGATATAGCTGTTGAGAGCGGAGATTTACCTAATAATAGTGTGGCCTTTAAACAGTATGCCGCAACCATAGGTGCGGATAATCCGTTAAAGAAATATTTCATAAATGATCCATTTGCCGTATATGAAAAAGTGTTAAATAATATACCCGCCATTGAGTCAAGTCCATATCAACTTCGAGTTAGTGATGGAATGCAGAATGCTTTTAGGGAATATTACAATGGACATCTTAAGACCCTTGACGATATGAAAGATTATATACAAAAGTATATTCAGGAGATTTATCCTAATGTCAAGGTAGATAAGAAGGGTATGGGTGCCAAGGCGAAAACATATACAGTTAATATAGATGCAGGCAATCTGAAAAAAGGTGATATAGTTCTGACTAAGGATAAGAAGGGTATCTATACGGTAGCTAAAATTTCAAAAGATAATAAAATAACTGTCAGTTACAATGGTCCTATGAAGAGTTCCCTTACCAAGGTTTCTGTACCCGATACTGTTAAGCTTACTACAAGTGGTGACAAGGTCAATGTTACACGCATATCTGCAAGTGCATTTAAGGGTAATAAGAAATTAAAGAAAATAACAATTGGCAAGAACGTTACTTCTATTGGAAAGAATGCCTTTAACGGGGCAGGTAAACTTGCAAATGTTAATATCAAGAGTAAAAATATTAAAAGTGTAGGATCTAATGCATTTAAGAATATTAAGTCAAATGCTAAGGTTAAGGTGCCATCATCCAAGGTGAAGAGCTATAGTAAGCTGTTTAAAAAGGCTAAGCTGCCTTCAGGGGCGAAGGTTAGCAAATAATTTCTTGTTTCAACTATATTATATTGAATAATTTGATGGGATTAATACTCTGTGTCATAAAGAATAACTTTTTCTTGACACAGAGTATTTGTTTGTATATAATTACAAAGCGCGCGCAAATTACGTGTGCTTTTTGTGTTGCAATTAAGCAACGCAATAATTACATGTTTGCTGTCGGTTAAAGCAGCATAACAAATATGACATACAGGAGGTGAAAAACATGCCAACATTTAACCAGTTAGTTCGTAAAGGAAGACAGACTGTAGAAAAGAAGTCTACTGCACCGGCTCTTCAGAGAGGTTATAACTCACTTCACAAGAAGCCGACCGCTACATCTTCTCCACAGAAGCGTGGTGTTTGTACAGCAGTTAAGACAGCTACACCTAAGAAACCTAACTCAGCTCTTCGTAAGATTGCCAGAGTTCGTCTTTCCAATGGTATCGAGGTAACCAGCTACATCCCGGGTGAAGGTCACAACCTTCAGGAGCATAGCGTTGTTATGATCCGTGGTGGTAGAGTAAAGGACTTACCTGGTACAAGATATCACATCATCCGTGGTACATTGGATACAGCAGGTGTTGCTAAGAGACGTCAGGCCCGTTCAAAATACGGTGCTAAGAGACCTAAGGATGCTAAATAGGCATTGAGCACTTAATGAGCGTAGCGAATTTAGTGCGAAAGCCCTTCACGATACTTAGCGAAAACGAGCGAAGTGAGTTTGAGCTTAGTAGAGGGAAGATTCATTAGCATTGTACAGTTAAGTCAATTTAAAAAGAAAATAGTGCTGGTAATGGCTATGTTTTTCATTTTTTAGAAATAGAAATATAAGCAACGCCCGCACGAACAGGTTCCCCAAGTGAATTCGTAATTGAATTGTTTTCAGGAATTCCCAAGCGGAACGTGAGTACCTTTAAGTCGGTCAGATATCGGCTTAGTGACATATACGTTGATACACTTATTGTCATGGACGGTCTTTGGAAGCATTTACACTGAAAAATGCTTCATTGGTAAGATATGTATTAAATGTTTATAAATGTCACATACTATAATAATAACAGGAGGGAAGTAACGTGCCACGTAAAGGACATATTCAAAAGAGAGACGTATTAGCGGATCCAATTTATAATAGCAAAGTGGTTACAAAGCTTATCAATAACATTATGTTAGATGGTAAGAAGGGTGTAGCCCAGAAAATCGTCTACGGTGCATTTGATCGTGTTGCTGAGGAAACAGGCAAGCCTGCTTTGGAAGTATTCGAAGCTGCGCTTAACAATATCATGCCTGTTCTCGAGGTTAAGGCAAGACGTATCGGTGGTGCAACATATCAGGTACCTATCGATGTAAGACCTGATAGACGTCAGGCTTTGGCTCTTCGTTGGTTGACAACATACTCTCGTGCAAGATCTGAGAAGACTATGGAAGAGAGATTAGCCAAAGAGTTACTTGATGCATCTAACAATACCGGTGCATCAGTTAAGAAGAAAGAAGATATGCATAAGATGGCAGAGGCTAATAAGGCATTTGCACATTACAGATTCTAAAAGGAGGAAACAATCTTGGCAGGAAGAGAATACCCGTTAGAGAGAACCAGAAATATTGGTATTATGGCTCATATCGATGCCGGTAAAACAACATTGACAGAGCGTATCCTGTATTACACTGGTGTTAATTATAAAATCGGTGAAACCTACGAAGGTACTGCTACCATGGACTGGATGGAACAGGAGCAGGAAAGAGGTATCACGATTACTTCTGCTGCAACAACCTGTCACTGGACCCTCCAGGAGCAGACCAAGCCAAAGGCTGGTGCTTTGGAGCATCGTATC
>JAFUGT010000056.1 GCA_017469275.1 Lachnospiraceae bacterium | reverse complement strand
AGTTTTTGATTGACCATAACATCTATCGGCTCACCGGCAAGTCTGTTTAGTTCAATAATAGTTCCAGGTGCAAACTCGAGGATTTCTTTTATCGATTTCTTGGTTCGTCCAAGTACAACCGATACATCAAGAGGTACATCCATAATTAAATCTATGTTTTCCTGTTGAAGTACCGGATTTGGCATAGGGTTAAACGCCTTAAATTGTACATTTTGTACATTTACATCCTGCCCCATCATCGGTTGTCCCATCATAGGCTGTCCCATCATCGGTTGTCCCATCATAGGCTGTTCCATCATCATTGGTTGTGGTGACGGTTGTGGTGCAGGCTGTGGCGCAGGCTGCTGTGGCTGTGGTGCAGGAGCCTGTGCTTTAACAGGTTCTTCAGCTGCCTCTTCTCCACTTGAAAACTTTTTATATAACTCTTTCGCAAGATCTATAGGATACAGCTGCATTATTGTACTATCTACCAGTTCTCCTATAGTCATCCTGAAAGTTACATTTACAAACTCGCCATTAATAAAGTTCGAAATCTTACCGGGGTCTATATTTCCAGCCATATCTATAAGTTCAGCCTCCGGAGGACTTATATCGACCTTGCAATTAAGCATCGATGAGAGTGATGTGGCAGAAGAACCCATCATCTGATTCATCGCCTCGCAAATTGCACTGATATGTAAATCTGTGAGTTCAGGAGAAGGATTAAGTCCGTCACCACCCATCATTAAATCTGTGATAACTTTAACATCTTCTTCCTTAAGAATCAATACATTATTTCCATCAATACCCTCTTTATAGTTTATATTGATAAAAACACAAGGTCTTGCATATTCTTTTGTCATATTCTCCCATGTTGTAACCTCAACAACAGGAGTCGTAATAACAACCTTTTGGTTAACCAAGGAATAAAGGGTGGTTGCCGCAGTACCCATACATATATTGGATATCTCACCTATAGCATCTTTTTCATCAGAGCTTAGATTTCCGCCTCCACCGGATGATCCGCTGTCAGAAGAACCCGCACCCATGTCACCAAGCAATGCGTTAATTTCCTCTTGTGATAACATGCCATCCATATACGCTTATTCCTCCTCTCTATAAATCTCAGTGACCTTAACTGCGTAATTGTCACTGGCAGAACCAGGTAATGCTTTAAATTTTACGATATTACCAACATAAATATCCAACTCGTCATCAATATTGGTATTAAGCTTTATTACATCACCTATTTGAAGATTAACAAAATCCCATACTGTTATTGTACTCTTTCCAAGTTCAGCGGATATAGGAATCTGAGCCTTGTTAATTGCTGTCTCAATAACATCTGCATAGCTTTGCTCATCTCTATCCTGCATAGTGGAAAACCAATATTTCGTGTTAAGTTTATCCATTACTTCTTCAAATGTAAGGAACGGAAGACACACGTTCATAAGACCTTCCACACCACCGATATTGATATTAATAGTAACAATGGCTATCATCTCGGTAGGCGAAATAATTTGGGCAAACTGAGAATTTGTTTCAATTCTTTCAAGATAAGGATCAATTTCTACAACATTTCCCCACGGTTCCCGCAATAAATCTATAATAACATTAAAAATTCTTTCCAAAATAGAAAGCTCAATTTCCGAAAAGTCTCTAACCTTTTCCAAGGGTTCTCCCGAACCACCAAGCAATCTGTCTATAATGGTATATCCAATATTGGTAGCAAGCTCCAAGATTATATTACCTGAAAGCGGCGACATATTGACTATGGCCAATAATACCGGATTTGATAAGGCATTTGAAAACTCAGAATATGTAACTGCTTCAGAGTTCATAACCTCAACCTGAACATTTTTTCTTAGGTATGCAGGAAGATTACTGGACAACAATCTTCCAAAATGTTCAAATATTATCTCAAGTGTCCTAAGATGTTCTTTAGAAAACTTGGCAGGTCTGGAAAAATCATACTCTTTAACCTTAGCCGCCTGAGAATCCTCTATGGTATCGACATCTAATTCGCCGGAACTAAGCTGTTTAAGCAAGGCATCTATTTCATTTTGTGATAATACGTCTGCCACGCAATTCGCCTCCTAAGAAAAGATTATTGTGCAACCCAATTATAGAAGCTTACAGAATAAATACATTCTGTATTGAAAGTCTCCTTAAGATTTCTCAAAATCTCTTCCTTTATCTGTCTTTGAACCTCTACATCAATAACCTGCGCATAGGTATAATTACCTATTACATCACGAGTCATATCATATATAAGTGATGTTGACGCCTCTAAATTAGCCTGAACTTTACTGTAATCTTTAGCTGTCTTATCAAGATTAATTGTAATACCATACTGGAGAGCATGTACCTTATCAGAACCATCCGGAGCAAGATTGATAGGATTGCCCTGCTCAAGCTGAAATGGAGCAAGGTCTGCGACATCAAATCCTGAGGAGTCTCCGTTTGACTGGGATGCAATCTCCAAATCGAGAACTGCAGCTATATCACCTATAAGTTTATTGGTTTTCGTAGCCGATGGCATAAACACAAATACAAGTAATATGTTAAACACAAGATTTATTATACAAATTGCAAGTATTATAACAGTAATAAGGTTCTTTCTCATTTTTGTTCTCCTCGGATATTATTATTTATCTCTTTATACACCTTATGGCAAATCCAAACACTGAAATATTCGGAGTCCCATCGTAAGCGCTAACCTAATTCACGGAATTTTGTTGATTATATATTTTTATAACAACTCTTCTGTTTTTTGCTCTTCCTTCTTCTGTGGCATTAGAAGCAATCGGCTTGCTTTCACCATATCCGGCTATCTTCATATTTGCATCTATGAAGTTCTCCTGTGTCATAAGATACTCATAAACATTTCTGGCTCTTTCAGTCGAAAGCGCCCTGTTATTTTCAAATCTTGACGTCGATATAGGAACATTATCCGTATGACCTTCTATCTCAATTATGCAATACTTATACTTTACAAGAATGCTTGCAATTTTTTGCAAGAACATCTTCGAGTCTTCTCTTACTTCCGCTTTACCGGAATCAAAAAGTATAGAACCATTTAAATTAAGCTCAACATACTGAGCGTTATAGTCAAGTAAAATCTCATCATCTATACTGTACGACTCTGCCATCTGAACAATCTCTTCATACATTTCCTCCGATTGTTCTTCTCCACGTTTATCGTATTCATTTTTCAGTTCTTCATCCGAAAGCTTTTCCGCGTCAGATGAAGAGGCTGATTGATCCTCTCCGGGATTACCATCTATAGCTCTTCCGGCCTGAGTCAGAATACTCTGAATATCAGGAACCTGCGTAACACCTCCGGACATCATATCTCCGGATAAAAGTGAGATATTGCCTTCATTCAAAATAGAAAAATTCATATTATTAAACGAAGCCATAATCTTTTGAATTTTTCCTTCATCCATCGTTGAACTCGCAAAAAGCAAAACGAAAAAGCAAAGCAGAAGGTTCATAAGATCACTAAATGTCGCCATCCACGCTGGTGAGCCTTCCTCTGCCGGCTGTTCTTTTTTCTTCGCCATTTACTGACCACCGCCTTCTTCTCCAAGACCGGCTCTATCCTTAGGAGCAAGGAACGCCTTTAATTTTTCTTCAATTACTCTCGGATTTTCTCCTGCCTGTATAGACAGTATACCCTCTATCATTACTTCTTTTAACTTAATCTCGGTATCATTAAGTTTTGCAAGCTTACTTGATGCAGGTGCACAAACCCAGTTTGCAAGAACAGATCCATACAAAGTTGTGATAAGCGCAACCGCCATATT
>JAFUGT010000055.1 GCA_017469275.1 Lachnospiraceae bacterium | reverse complement strand
GCAAGCCAATCCTTTCATAGATTGCAGCGGCAGACAGTCCGACAAGAATAATGATCGCAAGTGATAACAGCATAGAAATTCCTCCATAAAATAAAAAAGCTGACAACTATTGCGTAAAACGCAGAAGTCATCAGCTTATGATAAGCGGTTTCGTAGGCTCAGTACGAGTCGTCCGTGGGAGAACATCATTCCCGTATGAAATTTTCTGTTATTATTATATCACCGCAAAAGGGAATTGTCAATAGTGGTTTTCAAAATCCTCAGACGAACGGAAATGCCCCTTAGAGCCTTCCGAGCCTGCGGAGCGGAACTTAACCGCAAAAAAAAGAAACAGCCTGAGAGCCGTCTCACACTGTTTCTTCATATAGCTTGCTTTCACTCAATACTTCTCAACAATCTCAGAGATCTCCGCAGGCTTCAAAACCCTGCCCACCGACACGACTTTCTCATTTATCACAAGCGCAGGCATTGACATTGCACCGTACTCCATGATCTTTTGCAGATCGGTGATGTACTCGACCTCAATGCCCATACCCTCAACAGCTTTCAGAGTGTTTTCATATAGCTGATGACAGGACTTACAGCCAGAACCGAGGACTTTGATACAGCAGATATCGTCAACCTTTTCTCCGCAGCAGGTCGATGTGATCTCACTTGCAGACTGTGAATTCCCGCAGCAGCATGGCGTTTCAGCCTTTGTTTCTTCCTTTTTCTTTCCAAACAGTGCCATAATGTTTCCTCCTAAATGATATAGCTTTGAATGATATTGAAGAAATATCCCACAAGGATAATTCCGACCGTACAGATAGCGATGAAAATGCCGAGTAATTTCGGCTTGATAGCCTTTTTTAGCATGATCATCGAAGGCAGCGACAGCGTGGTTACACCCATCATAAAGCTGAGTACCACTCCGAGTCTTGCGCCCTTTGCAAGCAGAGCCTCGGCTATGGGGATACAGCCGAATATGTCCGCATACATCGGTATTCCGCAGATAGTGGCTATGATAACGCCGAACGGATTTCCGCTACCAAGCAGCTTTATCACCCATTCTTCGGGTATCCAGTTATGGATAACTGCACCGATACCCACACCGACTATGACATAGGGAAAGACCTTTTTTACCGTTCCCGTGACCTGTTCCCATGAGTATTTCAACCTGTCACGCTTTGTCAGCTCATTCTGCGGAGCGTCAATGCTTTTGCCATTTCGGATAAACTCCTCGACCTCACTTTCAAGGTGCAGTTTTTCGATAAGCGTACCGCCGACCACAGCTATGACAAGTCCGGCTATCACATACACCACAGCGACTTTCCAGCCGAATATGCTCATCAAAAGAATTAGAGAGCCGAGGTCGACCATTGGCGACGAGATCAGAAATGAGAATGTCACACCCAGCGGCAGTCCTGCACTTGTGAATCCCATAAACAACGGTATCGACGAACATGAGCAAAACGGTGTGACTGTACCAAGCAAGGCGGCAATGCAGTTTGCACCGATGCCGTGAAACCGTCCGAGTATCTTCTTTGTCCTCTCAGGCGGGAAAAAACTCTGAATGTAGGAAATAAGAAATATCAGCACACCGAGCAGAATCATGATCTTGATCACATCATATATGAAAAATTGCACACTTCCACCTATTTTTCCGCTTGTATCAAGACTGCAGGCGTTCAGCACAGAGCCGATAAGCCTGTTCAGCCATTTCATACCGAGAATCTCGTCTTGTATGAAGTCCCAAATTCCCATAAAGCACCTTCTTTCATAGATAAATTGAAATCAGTCTATTTGTTTGCTGAATATAAAGCCGCATTTTCAGACGGCAGAATTATTCGTTTATCAGCTTTTCAGCGATCAGCACAGCACTCTCTATCATCTTGGGACATTTCGTTGCGAACAGCCCCTTTGCTCTTGCATAAGCCTTTCCCTCATCGGTGGCAATATCGCAGTCAAGCAGCTCACGGCAGATATAAGAGCCGTTCTGTTTCGCAAAATCATCAAGGAAACGCACGACATAGCTGTTTGCTCTCTCTTTGCTGTCAAGATCTCCGTCCTCGCACATACCGTATTTAAGCCCTAAAGCCATAAGCGCACCCGTACACGCTCCGCAGACCTCAGCCTTGCACATACCGCCGCCGAAGCAAGCACCCACTCTGAGAGCCTGTTTCTTCGTCATTCCAAGCTCCTCGGCAAATGCCGCCAGCACCGCCTGAGAGCAGTAGTACCGCTTTGAGAAAAGCTCACTTGCAATTTCTGTATGTTTCATAGCAACCTCCAATAAATATATTTGAATTTATCTATATTTACCTCAAACAAATATCCGTGTTTCCACGGACATTTTATTTACAGCAGCATTCTCCGCTGTCAGACACTTTTGTCAGTTCACGCAGAACATTCACAGCGACTTCCGTACCCTCCGCAGAAATGGAGTAGTACATCCACTTGCCCTCTTTTCTGCCGACCACAAGACCGCTGTCGCAGAGTATTTTCATGTGGTGGGAGAGCGTGGGCTGGGTACACTGCATTGCTTCAAGCAGCTTGCAGGCACATTTTTCTCCGTTTTGCAAAAGCCTGAATATCTGCACTCTGTTTTCATCGCACAGAGCCTTGAAAATCACAGTGATCTGTTTGTTTGTCAGTTCCATTTTCTCACCTCATATTGATGATTTTCTATATTAAAGCATACAGATTGAAGTTTGTCAATATGTTTTTTTGATTTTTAGATGAACAGGAGTCTATTTTATTGTTTATTCCTTACTGAATATAGTAAAATTAAAAGTTAATGACGGTGTTATTTTTTATGGATAAAAAGAAGCAGTTGTGATATATTATAGGTAATTATTATTCACCTATAATATATCACATACGGAAGGAGAGGTAGACTATGGTTGGCATGAAGAAAATTGCAGCATTTATCATGGCGGGGGCTATAGTGGTTTCGGGCATTTCAGTCCCTGCTACTGTGAGGGCGGAAAGTATTCCGGTTCGTGAGAATATCTCAGATACTCCCGCAGCGGGAAATATAATTATCGGTGTTGAAGGTTATGATTATACTTCGGCGCAGAAGGAATTGCTTGACATGGTCAATGCAGTTCGGAAAAAAGCCTGTGATGAGGGTGATCCCGATCCGAGAGATACGTCAAGAAAACTCACCTCTTCTGACTATGTTCCTATAAAACTGGGAGTGAATTGTACAAAGGCTGCCATTTTGCGTGCTGCAGAGGGTGCTGTTTATCTTGATCATACAAGACCGAACGGCGGCTCCTGCTCTCAGATAATGTATCACTATAACAGCTCTTCCGGTGCAAGAGGCGAGAATCTTGCGTGGGGCTCTGATAACGCTTCGAGAATCCAGGGCTGGATAGATGAAAGAGCGGCGTGGATTGATTCCTCTGTATCAGATCAGACCGGTCATTATGAGTCACTTATCAATCCAAATTTCAAATATACCGGTATGGCAACATTTAATCCTACCAATGATAATGCGCCTTATAACTGGGCGTGTACATCGGGTGAGTATGCTTCAAGTGATACGGAGTTGACTTCCTATGAGGAGGCACAGAACAAGCTTGTTCTTCAAAAAATGGAGGTTAAGATTGATAACGTGACAGAGACGGAACTATCTGGTGATTCTGCTTTGTATGTTGGTGATAAGGGCTCAATGTCCATGCTGGTGTCTGTCACGTATTCCGGCGTCAGGGATAATACTACTACCGGTTGTAAGGTATACACACCGGGTAAATGGAAATCTACAGACACATCTGTACTGACTGTTGATGAGGATACCGGAAGCATTACCGCTAAGGGCGTTGGAAGTGCCAAGGTTAGTTGTACTGTTACGTCGGGAGATAAATCAATTTCCGCCGAGAAGGAAGTAGTTGTACTGCCTAATGGTGTGACAGTTGAAGAGCTTGTCAATCCTGAGACTATCACGATAAATACAGGTACAAAACCTGATATGCCAAAGACCGTGAAAGCATTGCTCTCTAATGGTGAGACCATAAATGTGGGCGTGACCTGGGAGGATATTCCCAACGATTATAAAAATTCCAAGTCCTACAGTTATTATCAGGAGACTACTTTTGACGTGAAGGGAACATTTCAGTCCTATGAGGTTTATCAGCCGATTCATGTCATACCGCAGATAGATTATTTTGTTCTGGAAAAAGATACGGTGACGGTTGATTGTGGGACAAAGCCCACATATCCGAAAGCTACATATATATATTTGACCAACCATGTTTATTATTCTAACGAAACCCTTACCTGGAACGATAATGAAGCCTACAAGAATCGCTCCGGCGGAGAATATGAGGTTGAGGGAACATTTAGTTTCAATAAGACCAAGAAAGCAAAGGTTACTTTGATTGTCAATCCGATGGCGAAGAAGTCTGTAATGGTTAACACCGACGACATAACTGTGGTATCGGGACACAAGCCGGTGCTTCCGAAGGCCCATATTATCTGGGCTGATGATGTGGAGACCGATGAGGAGATAGCGTGGGTAGAGGATGATGATTTCAATAATGGCTATAATAAAGAGGCAGGATATACCTATACGGTGAGCGGTAGCTATGGAGGAGAGGATTACAGCGTCAAAGTAAATGTTGTGGATTGTTTTCATAAGTCGCTTACCACCCATGAGGCGAAAGCGGCAACCTGCGAAGAAAACGGTAACATTTTGTATTACAGTTGTGACGATTGCGGCAGCCTGTTCCTGGATAGTCAGGCTTCTACAGAGATAAGTCTCTCCGATACTGTAGTTGGCAAGACCGGTCATAGCTTCGGTACGGCAGAATATACCTGGTCAGAGACTTCACCTGTTGTCTGTACGGCTGCGATTGCCTGTGTAAATGATGGTTGTACAAAGACCATTTCAGAAAAAGCAAAACTTACAGGTGTTGAGGTGGAGCCGCCCACATGTACGGAAAAAGGAAAGACGAAATATACGGCTGCATTTACAGATGAACATTTCACTGCACAGTCTAAGATTTATGAGGACATAGAGGCTTTGGGACATGATTACGATACCCCGGAATATATCTGGAGTGAGGACGGAAGCAGTTGTGAGGCGAGAAGAGTCTGCAAGAATGATACAAGTCATATTGAGAAGGAAAACACAGTTATAATAAGTAAGGTTAAGCGTGAAGCTACCTGTATCCGTAAGGGAGCCACAGAGTATACGGCTGCCTTTACCAACAAGGCCTTCAATACACAGTCTAAGGTTATAGAGGACATACCTCTGGGAACTCACAAGGGCGGTACGGCTACCTGTACTGCCAAGGCAGTCTGCAAAGAGTGTGGAGAAGAATATGGAGATATAGCTCCTGATAACCATGTGAATTGCTCAGTTAAGAATGCCAAGGCAAACTCCTGCACAGAGACAGGTTATACCGGCGATACCTACTGTGATGATTGCGGGCAGAAGATTAAGGAGGGTGAGGCAATTGCGGCTTCCGGACACACTCCGGCAGAGGCAGTAAATGAGAATATCATACCTTCCACATATACTGAATATGGTCATTATGACAAAGTAGTATATTGCAAGGATTGCGGAATAGTATTGTCATCAGAGCGAATTACAACTAAGCCCTTAAGTCCGGGCAATACGGATAATTCGACAAAGCCTGAAACTAAAGAGACTGAAACCACGGTGCCTAAAGCTACAGTAACCGAAACTACAAAGACTGAAACTACAGAATATCAGACGGTAACGGGTCAGGATAAGAGAGATGTCTTTGGAGATGAAGATATCGAAAATGACGACGAAGAAGATATAATATTAACAGATAATACCACAGGTGCCGGCTATGTTGTCATTTCTACTGACGATAATACCCCGGCTTTGGCATATGACGGTCCCGGAAAAGTGACAGGTACAGTAATTGTACCCGATAAGATAACAGTTGACGGAGAGTCATATAAAGTAACAGTAATTTCACAGGAGGCTTTCAAGGGAGAAGAAGCGTTAACTGCGGTTAAGATTGGAGACAACATTGAAACTATCGAAGATGGTGCATTTGAAAATTGTTCCAATCTAAAAACCGTTACTCTTGGAAAGAACGTTAAGACCATTGGAGAGAGTGCATTTAACGGTTGCAGTAAGTTAAAGGAAATCAAGATAGGTGACAAGGTTACTTCTATTGAAGAGTGTGCATTTAAGGGATGTACGTCGTTAAAGAAGATTACAATTCCGGCAAAGGTGAAAAAGATAGGAGATAATGCATTTGCAAATACAAAGTCCCTAAAGACCATAGTGATAAAGAGCAG
Source organism: Lachnospiraceae bacterium (assembly GCA_017469275.1). Lineage (GTDB taxonomy): Bacteria > Bacillota > Clostridia > Lachnospirales > Lachnospiraceae > CAG-590. The sequence continues at coordinate 26,414 of JAFUGT010000055.1, read as the reverse complement.
GAAACTTACAACGAAAACTATTTCTTCCAAAGCCTTTAAGGGCATAGGTAAGAAGGTAACCATCAAGGTGCCGAAATCCAAACGGAAGGCTTATAAGAAGTTGTTTGTAAAGAAAGGACTCTCAAAGAAGGTTAAGATAAAATAGAAAATATACCAACAGGAAAGGAATTATTAATTATGAAGCTTAGTGAATTGCAGTTAGGGCAGGTAAATGACAGGATTAAGGCGCTTGTTTCGGCGGGAAGTTTCTACGGTAAGAAACTTAAGGATGCCGGAATAGAAAGTGTAAGCTCTCAGGAGGAGTTTGAGAAACTTCCGTTTTCTGAAAAAAATGATCTTAGGGAGGCATATCCACTTGGACTTATGACAGCGCCGGAAGAGGATATCGTGAGAATTCATTCGTCTTCAGGAACGACGGGGCTTCCGGTAATTATTCCATATACAGCAAAGGATGTGGATGATTGGTCTACACAATTCGCAAGATGCTATGAGATGGCAGGCATAACCAAAATGGACAGAATACATATCACACCCGGATATGGATTGTGGACAGCAGGAATCGGTTTCCAGTTAGGAGCAGAGAAGTTGGGAGCAATGGTTATTCCAATGGGTCCCGGTAATACGGATAAGCAGATTCAGATGATGATAGATATGAAATCGACCGTACTTTGTGCTACTTCCTCTTATGCATTATTACTTGCCGAGGAGATAGAAAAGCGCGGTATCAAAGACAAAATTCATCTAAGGAAGGGTGTTATCGGTTCCGAGAGATGGGGTTCTAACATGCGTGACAGAATATCAGGCATTTTGGGAATCGAGCTTTATGATATATATGGACTTACAGAGATATACGGTCCCGGTATCGGAATCAACTGTCCGAATGAGAGTTACATGCACTATTGGGATGACTATGTATATCTTGAGATAATCGATCCTGTTACAGGTAAGAATCTTCCTGACGGTGAGTGGGGTGAGATAGTAATAACAACTCTTGTCAAAGAAGGCGCGCCGCTTATCCGCTATCGTACACATGACCTTTCAAGAATCATTCCTGACAAGTGTTCATGTGGCAGTGAATATCCCAGAATTGACGAGATACGCGGCAGAACAGACGATATGATCAAGATTAAGGGAGTAAATGTATTTCCTGCTCAGATAGAAGAGATATTGGCACAGTTCCCTGAAGTGTCTTCCGAGTATCAGATACACATTTCGCATCTTGAGGGGAAAGATACCATGCGCCTGTATGTAGAGACTAATGGTACTGTTGATTTTGCAAAACTTGCAGATGATATTGCCGCAAAGGTTAAGAGCAAGATTGGATTTACCCCTCTTGTAAAGGTTGTGGAGATTGGTGTACTGCCGAGAAGTGAGAAGAAGTCAAAACGTGTAATTGATGAGAGATACGACTGATCAAATAAAAAGGCAGGTGATTTCCCATATGAATAACGAAAAACATTCAAGAGTTTTGATAGTTGATGACATGATAGTCAACCGTCAGATTCTTTCGGCGCTTCTCGAATCTAATGGAGTAACCTCCGATATGGCTTCAAGTGGTAAGGAATGCATTGAATTGTGTGAAAAGAATTCCTATGATCTTATCCTTTTGGACCATAGAATGCCGGAGCCTGATGGGGTAGATACATTGATGCAGTTAAAGGATATATTCGAGGCTCAAAACCGTAGTGTGCCTGTGGTCTGTCACACTACAGAGGATGGACGCAACAATATCAATCTATATAAGGCGGCGGGATTTGCAGATGTATTGATCAAACCGATTGAGCCCAAAAGACTCTCTGAAATCCTGATGAGATATCTCCCTGAAGGAACGCTTGCGGATGAAGAAAAAAAGATTGAAGAAGCCAGGATTAATGAGGAAATATCAAAGCTGCCGGAGTGGATGAAAGATATTGACGGCATTAATCTTCATTCTGCCATAGAACACTGTGAGACTGCAGAAGATTATATTGCAGCATTGCGTATTTTTGTTGATTCAATAGAGAAAAAATCCGCTGAGATTGAGCGTTTTGTCATTGAAGATAATTTGAAAATGTATACCTTGCGTGTGCATTCTCTTAAAAACATGTCAAGGCTTGTGGGAGCGGAACTTCTTGCAAATATATCTTCCGATCTTGAAAATGCAGGAAAACAGGGTGATATTGATATTATTTCAAAGTACAATCATTTATTGCTGGATAAGTATCGTGCTTTCCTTTCAGTGAAATCATTTCTGGGAAAAGAAGGTGCCGAAAAGAATGATACAATACCGGATACGTCGAAGAATCTTCCGGAAATCTCAGAGCTGAAAATGCTTGATGCATATTCTGCCATCAAAGATTTTGTCATATGTTATGATGCGGACAGTATAAGAATGGTTCTGGAATCACTTAAAGGGTATAGTTTGTCTTACGCCGACATGGAAAAAATCGACTCGCTCAGCGCTGCACTCTCCACGTTGGAATGGGAGCGGCTTAGAGCGATAATGTGCATTTAGGAGGGAGAATACCATGAATAATCCAATATTATTTGTTGAGGGTTCCGGTGGTTTCATCCCCGAAGCAATAATGAATAAGCTAAAAGAGGCGGAATTTGAAGTTATCAATATACCGGACAATGTTGATGAGATTTCATCCAACCGTAACAAAGCAGAAATCATAATATATTATGTATCTGATAATAGTGAGCAGGTTTTAAGAACTACGGATTATCTTATAAAGCTTGTGGAAACGGAGCACAAATCTCTATGTCTTGCGGGAGATTCATTTATCATGTCAAAAACGAAGAAATTGACCGGTTATGAAAGAATCAACGGAATCTATCCCAGACCGATAGATATAGATGCGCTGGTCAATAAAGCCCGAACACTGGTGGATTCGCATAAGGAATTCCATCGGAAAAAGGATATATTGATAATAGATGATGACAATGATTTTCTTCAAGTTATGTTCAACTGGTTAAAATACAATTATCGGGTTGACTGTGTCAGATCCGGTCACGAAGCTATGAGATTTCTGGAGCGTATGCGTCCGGATTTGATTCTTCTCGACTATGAAATGCCGGAATTTGACGGATATCAGGTTCTTGATCAGGTGAGACGTAATCCGTTGACATGTCAAGTGCCTGTTATAATCTTTACGGGAAAGAATGACAAGGAGAGCGTTATGCGGATACTAAAGAGAAAACCTGACGGATATCTGCTAAAATCAATGCCTAAGGATGAACTGTTATACGCATTGGACAAGTTCTTTGCAACGACTATTTTTCATCAACAAAGTTAGGTCCGATACCTATGGAGGAATGTATTAAGTATAGAGTTTTTATAATAAATCCTATTGTTATACCTGATAAAGAAATGGAGTGGTGTATGTGAGAAGAGAACTTAAAGTACTTGCAGTAGGGATTATGTGTGCTGTAATGAGTATTTCTCTGATGTCGCATGAGGCTTTGGCTGTTTCGGTGGAACCGGATATGGGAATTAATCCTATAGTTAATGTTGGGGCAAACAGCACTGTGATCAGTGTCGGAACTTCGGCTTTAGAAGATGCGGCGAGTGCAGAAGTGGATAAATGGCAGAAGGAAGTAGATGCCGCTACTAGTAACATAACAGTGCTTACTAAGCAGTTAGAAGAATACACTAAAATAGTAAAGCAGAAAGAAACAAGTCTTTCTGAGGCTGAGGCGGTAGTTGCCCTTGGAAGTTACGGGTATTTTCAGTATAAAGAGTCTGCTGATGCCATGAATATTCTAAAGGGAGAGAATGTCAAGAGTTCGTATTTAAGAGGAAGCACAGCTCCCTCAGGATTTATCGGATACACTCATATTGGACAGACTGACGACGCCACAAGCCTTCTCAATATGAAACGCTCATTGGCATGGATAAAGGAATGTAATGAGATTCGTGCATCAGAAGGACTTAATGCATGTACCGTCAATGATGTGGCTATGGCTATGGCACAGACGGATGCTAATTACTCATCGAATGTCTGGGGGCATGCAAAATATTATTTTATAGCCGAAAATATAGCCAAAGGATATGTGATAGAATGCGGCGACACCTCCGGAATAGGTGGCCCGTTTGCAGGGTGGTATACAAAAGAAAAGACTTTATATCAGCAAAATGTGAGCAAATATGATGGCGCTTCTTCTATGTCTTCATATGAGTTATCACAGAAATATCCGAATTTCTATCAACAGGTAGGACACTATCTCAATATAATTGTGGAGGGAACCCCGGTAACAGGTCTTGCGGTCAATTCGGAAGCCTTCGTTCATGCTCAGGAATTTGATTCATACGGAAGAACCGGTAAGGGGCTAGATGTTGAAACATATGAAAAGGATTTTCTTACGTATTATGATAAGGTAACGGCGGAGGTGATGAAGGCAGAAAGCGAACTTTCTGAAGCGAAAGTTAATGTCACTGATACGGAAGCGAAGAAGACAGCCGCCCAAAATGTGCTTGCAAGTGCTGCAGCTTCCCTAGCGAAGGCAAAAGAAGCATATGAGAAGGCGAAGAATACCATAACCGACAGCGCTGGGAAAACGAATTATACATTCGATGCGAAGACATCCGATAACAGCACTGCTGATAAGGTTTCTTATAATGGGGAGACAGGTTCAGACACCAAGACCCAATTCAGTATCAAGAATAAGGCTAAGGTAAAGGCGACATCCAAGATTAAGGTTACCGATAAGGATAAGATTAAGACGATTACGCTTAATGGAAAAAAGATAAAAATTAAGAAGAATAAAACAAGTATTACTCTTAAGTTGAAGTCCTACAAGAAGCTGCTTAAGAAAAAAGGTAAATGGAACAAGCTTGTTGTTACTGATATTGCGGGCAAGAAGGTGACGCTTAAGTTCAAAATCAAATAATAAAAGGTGTTTTAATGTCTATAAAATCAATAAAGGTAGCTAATGTACTTGCATTTCAGAGGCAATGGAGAATTAATAATGCGGATTTAGTTATTATAATACATGCACACTCCCACAGCTATCCGATAAGCGATATCCTTCTGGTAATTGTAATCCGTAAGTCTTGCGGTTTCTTCGGGATTAGATAGGAAACCACACTCCACGATAACTGTAGGAACGGAAGAATGTTTAAGCAGATAATAACTGTCGTTAGATTTCTCTGCACGCTTATTAGTTGGATCAATGGCAAGCAGTGAGCCTTGGATTTTTGAGGCAAGCTGCTTGCTTTTTTCACTGCCTTTATAATAAAATGTCTGCGCTCCATGCTGGGAGGCATCCGGATAACTGTTTTGATGAATGCTTATAACAAGGTCTGCATTCTTCTCCTTAAAGAAACGTATACGGTTGTTGAGATCAGATCTTTTCTTGTTGGAGACATTTTCGTCATAGAGACCTTTGTCCGTATCTCTTGTAAGATAGACGGTAAAATCCTGAGCAATAAGATAGTCTTGCAGATACTTAGCGATGGCTAGATTGATCTGTTTCTCTTCCACGCCATCGGGACTTACTTTGCCCGGATCTGAACCGCCATGTCCGACATCGATTACGATAACGGCAGACTTCATATTTATGGAAAAAACTTCTTTGGACATGTGCTCTGATAAAGCGGGTGAGAACATGAGAAGTGTAATTATAAGAGCGGACAGAATATTTTTCTTCATTAACCTTAACCGGAATATAGATTGCTAATATTATATGCAGTATAGATCCGGTTTATGACTGGAGGTAATCTTTAGTCGCAGTTCTCGTCGGGCTTGTGAGACATTAGAACTGAACTATGATAGTCTGTTTGTGGCAATATATGTCGTGCAAGGTTGATTAAATGACATCAAATTGATTTGAGATATAGGATTGCAGATTTATTAAATGTGGGGTATACTATGAGCGCAAATCAATATACTAAGAGAAAGCATAAGCCGGAGATACTTATGTAAAAATGAGAGATAGAATATGAGCGTGATAAAAGACAATAATACAGAAAACAGGAACACAGTAATTATCAGTGTTACAGCTTTGGAAAACAATCCCGGTGCTGTTAAGGGTGAACATACAGCTTTTATACAAAGTGCGGAGAAGTCTGACAGCTATGACAGTGTTCTTTCTGATGCAGCCGGGTGCTTAAGATGCGGAGGACTGGTAGCATTTCCTACGGAAACGGTGTACGGTCTTGGCGCAGACGGACTTAATCCTGAGGCATCCCGAAAAATATATGCTGCCAAGGGAAGACCCTCTGACAATCCGCTTATAGTTCATATAGCGGATATGAATGCCTTAGATGAACTGGCGTATACCAATGACAAGGCTTACACTTTAGCCCATGCATTTTGGCCGGGACCGCTTACTATAATACTTCCAAAGAAAGATATTGTACCCAAGGAGACGACAGGGGGACTTGATACAGTGGCAATCCGTATGCCGTCACATCCTGCAGCGCTTTCTCTTATAAGACAGTCGGGCGTGTATGTGGCAGCGCCTTCGGCGAACATTTCAGGAAGACCGTCACCCACAAAGGCAGAGCATGTGATTGAAGATATGAATGGAAGGATTGACTATATAATCGACGGCGGTCCGGTGGGAATAGGAATTGAATCGACAATTGTGGATCTTTCGGGAGAAGTGCCGACGATTCTTCGCCCTGGTTTTATCACAAAGAAAATGCTTCAAAATATGATAGGTGAAGTAAGACTTGACCCTGCGCTGGAAAATCCGTTAGACAGTGCCATGAAGGGTATTCGTCCGAAAGCACCGGGTATGAAATACACTCATTATGCGCCAAAGGGCGAGCTTACACTGGTGGAAGCTAAAAGAGTAGATGTTGTTGATGAAGGCGTTAGCAATGCAGTTATAGACAAGATTCGTGAGCTTGCCACTGAAAAAAGAAAGGCAGGCTACAGGGTTGGAATCATGGCACCGGCTGAAACGCTTAAATTCTATGAGGGATATGCCGACTCAGTGGTTTGTGTAGGTGACAGAAAAGAGCAGACTACTGTGGCAGCGGGATTATATGCAGCTCTTCGTGAGTTTGATGAGAAGGGAGCGGAATATATATATGCTGAAAGTTTCCGCGGTGAAGGGTTATCTTATGCAATAATGAATCGTTTGCTTAAGGCAGCGGGACAGAGAGTAATTGATGTATAAACAATAATTTGATAAAAAGGAAAGAGAGGATAATAACATGATAGCTTTAGGCTGTGATCAGGCAGGATATGCATTAATGCAGGAGGTAAAGAAACACTTGGAAAGTCGCAATCTTGATTACAAAGATTTCGGTACATATTCTGAGGAATCCGTGGATTATCCTGTGTATGGTAAGAAGGCTGCGAAAGCAGTAGCGTCAGGAGAATGTGATCGTGGAATAATTATATGTGGTACCGGGATTGGTATTTCCATTACGGCTAATAAGATTAAAGGTATTAGGGCGGCGCTTTGTCATGATTGTTTTTCGGCAGAGGCCACAAGACTTCACAATGATGCCAATATGCTTGCAATGGGTGCGAGAGTTGTGGGAGTCGGTCATGCTCTTAAGATTGTGGACACATTTTTGGACACACCATTTTCTAATGAGGAGAGACATATACGTCGTATCGGTCTGATTGAGGAATAGGGAGGGCTATTGCCGTGAAAATGCTTGCACTGGTAAGCCAACTCGCCATTTCCATGTTGACTGCAATTTTCATATGTGGAGTCATCGGCTATTATGTGGATTACCTGTTTGGAACTAATCTTTTTATATTTTTTCTGATATTAGGAGTTCTTGGAGGATACAAGACCTGCTATAATGTAATATGCAAATTTCTAGGGCGCAAAAGTCTGTTTGATAGGGAGAAAAAGCGGGAGGATTGGGCAAATGCAGCAGCCCCCAAAAGTACCCACAAAAGTAATAAATCAAATTAATTGAAGTATGTACTGTTAAGAATTTGATAAGAATTTAATAATTCTTCGATAAAGAAGATAAAGTGGAAACCATATATAATACATTTATAAGATGACATACCGGACTTGTGAAGGCTTATCATCGGGTTATGTAGAATATATGGTTTCTATTATTTAAGGAGTAAATGCAATGAGTATTTTAAGAACAGAAAAACTTTGTAAATCATTTTCTAATGGAGGAGTGCAGCAGCACGTGATAAAGAACCTCGATCTGGAAATTAAAGAGGGTGACTTCACAGTCATTATGGGTTCTTCAGGTTCGGGAAAGTCAACACTTCTCTATGCTTTATCCGGTATGGATAAACCAAGTATGGGAAAGGTATTCTTCGGTGATACAGAGCTTCAGGATTATTCAAATGACGAGCTTGCAGTATTCAGACGCGGGAACTGCGGCTTTGTATTCCAGAGTATATATCTTCTGGAAAATCAGACGGTTCTCGATAATGTACTTACCGGTGCATTGATAGTACAGAAGAATTCTACGGAACTTGTACAGAAAGCAAAAGACTTACTTAAGAAGGTTGGACTATCAGAAGAAGACTGGAAGAAATATCCGAATCAGTTATCAGGTGGTGAAGCTCAGAGAGTTGGAATCGTAAGAGCCATAATAAATGCTCCAAAGATACTCTTTGCAGATGAGCCGACAGGTCAGCTTAACTCAGCCTCATCTAAAGATGTACTTGATATATTCTCAGAGATACATAGGAATGGACAGTCTATCGTAATGGTAACCCACGATCTCAAGACAGCATTAAGAGGTACAAGAGTTCTCTACCTTCGTGATGGTGGCGTAGTAGGCGACTACGAGATGCCGGTCTACGGCGAAGACGACATAAAAGAACGCAGAGCGAAGCTGTCAGAGTTTTTAGAAAGTATGGGATGGTAGACCTAGAAAGGCAAAAAAATGAAAATACTAAGATTATCATTATTTAATATAAAGAAACACAAGAAGGAATCCTTTGTCATCATCTTCCTCACCATAGTCAGCATGGTATTCTTCGGAATCGGTATTATCAATATAGAAAAGGCCGACAGGATGTTTGATGAAATGTTTGAGAAGACGGGAAGCTACCATAATATTTTTCTGTTTCCGGAAAAATCCTATAGGAATGAGTTCTCTCAAATAGTTGAAGAAGATGAGAGAGTAACACGGAGTATTACATTTGACACTCTTCAGTTTGATATATCAACTGCGATATCGTATAAGAAATCGGATGGCTCCAAGGCTCAGTTTCAGGCGGTGTTCATTACTGAAGAAGATGAGAAGAAGATAGAAAGGTTTGAGAAAAAGACATCTCTTTCTGATGAGGAGATAGATGGTTTTACACATCCTGTATGGGTGCCATATTACCTGAAATATAACATGGGCTTATCTGAAGGGGATGATCTTACTCTGGTGATTAGTGGTAAGGAATATCCATTCCGGATTGCCGGTTTTTATGAGGCAGGACTATGTTCCAGTGTATCCGGCAGCGGGATCAAGTGTGTGCTGACTGATGCGGATTATGACATGATGAGTGCTGTGGTTCCGGAGCATAGGAGAATTGCATTTGATACAAAGGATGGTGTGATAACGAGTGACGAAGAAGCAGGTGAGCTTTCTCGTGAATTTGAGCAAAAGTTCGAGGATATATCAGGAAAAGACATTTTTTTATGGAATGATCAGTATTATACTGAGAAGCTTGCATCAACATCAAATGCAGAAATCATTATGGGAATTTTGGCATTTGTGTCCATCGTTACAGTTATATCCTGTCTCTTTATGATAAGACATAAGATTACAAATGATATCGAGGATCAGATGGAATCCATCGGAGTCCTTGAGGCTTTGGGATATAGATCGAGAGAAATATCCGAAGCGTATATATACGAGTATCTGCTGCTTACAGTTATAGGAGTACTGGTAGGTGGAATAATTATCTTTATTACTGATCCTTTAATGACAAGAGTACTAAAAACTTTTATAGGTCATGACTTTGTTGCTTCCGGAAATGCACTTTTCCTCATAATTCCTGCAGTCTTACTTGTAATCTTAACACTCTTTACGTCTCTTATGCATGCGAGTAGAGTTAAGAAATATCCACCGGTTGTTGCTTTCAGAAAAGGAATAAAGACTCATCATTTTGGAAAAAACCTGGTTCCGATAGAAAGAACAAAGTCTGACATTAACAGTAGGCTTGGACTTAAGGGACTTGTGTCCGGTGCAGGACAGAATGTCGGAATGTTTGTATGTATCCTGGTTGCTTCACTTACCATTACATTTTTTATCTGCCTTGCAGATGTATTTAGAGATAAGGGGGCAGTTTTCCTTGATTTTGTCGGCTTGGAAAAGGGAATTATGATTGGTTTTGACGAAGAAACTGATAACGAGACAGTTATGGAGGAAATAAAGGCAAGAGAAGATGTAAGAAAGTGTCTTATCGTTTCTGCAAATAATGGATTTAGTATTAATGGAAATGATAATGATGTATTTCAATGCTTTGCCTATGATGACTTTGGTGAGCTTGAGAATCTTCCTGTCTCAGAAGGCAGATATCCTATTCATGATAATGAAATTATGATTGGAAGTGGTCTTGTAAAGGCTTATAACTTAAGTGTTGGAGATAGTATACCGGTAAAATATAACAGCATAGAAAAACAGTTTATTATTTGTGGAACTACAAAACTAATTATAAATGAAGGAAAACAGGGTTATATGACATCAGATGGTTTCAGGCAGTTTATGTCTCCTTCAGAATGCATTAGGGAGCTGTTTGTATATGCCGCAGATGGAGTACGTGAGGAAGAATTAAAGAATAGTCTTATAGAAGAATATGGAAGTGTAGAAGACACTGTCGAAAAGTCTCTAAGTGAGGGTACATATGAAGAAAAAGTCAAGGCTAAGGCTGATGAACAGATGGCACTTCTTAAGTCGAAGTACGGAGTTAGTAATGTAAGCTATGCCATAAAGGTTGGTGACAAGATCATAACAGGAAACAGTGGACGCTTTAAACTTAAAGAGATTGTAACTATCAAAGAAACCATAGATTCAGCGCTTGGAGGAATAAGTGTCATAACTCAGATATTATCAGTAGTATTAATGATCATAATTTCTGTCATAATTTCTATCATAATGAATTTCCTGATTGACTCGAATATTAAAAGGGAGAGACAGGCTATGGGTACAATGAAGGCGATGGGATATACCTCTAAAGATATAAGAAAGCAGATTATCGTTCGGATTATGCCCGTTGCTATACCGGGTGTGATAGCCGGGACGACTTTATCGATACTGGTTGTGAATATGTTTATGAATGTGGCATTTTCAACAAACGTTGGATTCAGATTATTCTGGATACCGGTTGCAATTGTGATTATCTCTCTCTATGTGTATGTCACAACATATATCTCCGCCGGAAAGGTTAAGAAGGTTTCGGCTACGGAGCTGATGACAGAATAATGCTATTGATATTATTATGCAGAGACTGGTATATAAATGCAGACGTGAATGAAATTATTAATGTGAAAAGAGGAAATGATATGAATAAAAAGATGAATGGTATTATATTTATGGCCGGCATGCTTGCTTTATCTATACTTGCTCTGTCGGCCACAGGTAATGGACAGTTGGATAATGGAGGAGCAGTTTTCGCTAAGGAAATTGATACAAAAAAAGAAGATGTAAACTCAGTGGATACGGATAATTCAGTTGATGCCGAAAGCGAAAATGAACCTGCGACTGATCCGGACAGGATATACTGCGTTGGTTCTGTCAGCAAAGTATATGTAACGACTGCTGTGATGCAGCTTGTTGAACAGGGAAAGGTGGATCTGGATGCTCCGGTTACTGATTATATAGATGATTTCACAATGGCGGATGAAAGATATAAGGATATTACAGTCAGGATGCTGATGAATCATACGTCAGGAATACTTGGAACAACTCTGAAAAACGGTGATCTATATGGTGATAATTCTTCCGTAATGACTGAAATTGTTCTTAAGAACCTAAAAACTCAGAGACTTAAAGCGGATCCCGGGGAGTATGCCAGCTATTGTAATGATGGATTCACACTCCTTGAATTATTAGTTGAGAGAGTTTCCGGTATGAGCTATACCGACTATGTAGAGAAAAATATCGCAGGGAAGATTGGGGCTGAGAATATCTACACAGGAAAAAATGTATTTGAAAATAGTGCATTAGCCTCTATATATCCTGATGGAAAAAACAGATATGAAACTGAGTATACTATGGATTTAGGTACTGGCGGTATTTATTCAACTGCAGTAGATACCTGTGAATTTGGAAGTACATTCTTTAAAGGTGATAACAGACTTCTATCTGAAGAAAGTAAGAATGATATGGCGACACCTTGGAGTAATTCATCAAATGCTTCAGGCAGTTTAAAATATAATCCGGAATACATGGATCAAAATGGTCTTGGCTGGGATATGGTAGATATTCCTATGTATGAGGAAGCAGGAGTCAAGGCACTTTATAAAGGTGGTGATTCTAATGATTATCATGCCGGCCTTTTAGTGCTTCCGGATGAAGAAATAAGTGTATGTGTTACTTCATCAGGTGGTAGTAGCGGATATAATATGGCCATGGCTGAGGCACTTACAAATATAGTCCTTGAGGAGCAGGGAGTTGAAGTAGAAGAGACGACTGCACCAGAGGTGGAGTTAAAGGAAAAAGTTCCTGAGGAATATAAAAAATATGAAGGGTACTATTCGCTGGATAGACAGCCGGTGGAGATTACATTTCCGGATATGAGATATGCTCTTGTAGAAACTTTGGGGGATGGTACATCTGACTCCTACTACATGTATTCAGATAATGGATTTGTAAGAGTGACGGGAGATATTGAAGGTGGGCAGTCAAGAGTTGATTCTGACTACTGCAGCATTAATTTTGAAGATATAGACGGACGTGTATATATTACTCGGGAAAATGTTATAAAACAGAGTGGCCTTGTAAATGGGGTTAATAGAACATATTCAGGAGAAAAGCTGGAGCCAAATCCTGTGTCTGAGGAAGTACTCAGTGCATGGCAGGAAAGAGATGGTATGAAGTGTGAGGTTATATCTGAAAAGTATTCCTCAGCTGTTTATCAGATTCCTTTTACAGAGTTCAAGGTGCTGGGGGATAGCGGCTATGTATTAGTTACATCTGGTTTATTTTCTACAATAAATAAAATGGTTGATGAGAAACATCTGGAGACTTTTACAACTATTCCGGGTTCCGAGAATAGAGATATCTATGATCTATATATCGATGATACTGGTATTGTTCATGCATCAACTGGTATGGATGCCATGCCGGTTACAGATAATGAGAGTTTCACAGCTGACATTAAGGAAGTGAGCCTTACGACCGAAAAAGCGTTCTGGTTTAATATAGATGAATCTATGGCTAATACAAACATCAGTGTGGAAAGACCTGATAATAGTGCTGTTCATGTATATGACAAGTTCGGAAATGTTAAGTACAGTACTCATATGATAGACTATGGCGATGTTATACATCTTCCGAAGGACGGATACATCATGTTTGCGGGTGAGACAGGAGATACTGTGAAAATAAAGTGATAATATATTAGCTGTTACTATTCACAGTAGATATAAGTTAGGATATGTGCATTAACATGCTTGCATATGTGGAGTATTGTGAATAGTAACTATCAGCTGCAGATAATAATGAGGACAGTTCCCAAAGGGATTGTCCTCTATTTGAAATTATAATATAATGAGTGCATATTTCTCAGGGGGTGATGAATATGGAATATAAGGTTCTAATGATAGATGATGATGAAGTTATAGCCCAGTCAACGGCTGAATACTTCAACATGTTTGGATATAAAACAGCATACGTTACAAATTATGAGGCGGCGGTGGATTTTCTTGATAACAATCGTGTGTTGCTGCTTCTTCTGGACATTAATCTGGGGGATAAGTCAGGCTTTGATCTATGTAAGCAGGTGAGAGAAAACTATGATATGCCTATTCTCTTCATAAGTGCCAGAACAAGTGATGATGATGTTCTGATTGCTCTTAATATTGGTGGAGATGATTATATCAAGAAACCATATACATTAAGCATTTTGTTGGCGAAAGTGAAGACTATCCTTGCAAGATATGAAAAGGCGAAAGAGATTGCGGATAATCTTGCAAAGGAAAATGATGTAGGTTCCGACCAAAAAGCATTGCCCACAGACAACTATAGTCTTACTGATACAATCCGGCTTGATACTAATATTCATAAGCTAAAGAAAGGTGATGAGTTTGTTGGCCTTAAGGCTATGGAATATAAGATGTTACTTTATCTATTAGAAAACAAAAACCGCGTTGTTACTAAGGATGAACTCCTCAAAAATGTGTGGGATGATGAATTCATAGGTGAGGGAACTCTGGCGGTACATATTCGTCATTTGAGGGAAAAGATTGAAAGTGATCCCCAAAATCCCGAACTGATAAAGACTGTTTGGGGTGTTGGATATATGATAGAGGGATAGAATGAAGAACTATGCAAAATTTGTATTAATATTCGGCATTTTTATGATCGCGGGTATCATCCTGTTTGTGGTGGTATCCGGTGATATAAGCGGAATCATTTCCGCTGATAATGAAAAGGTGCTCATACTAAATGATATTGTTAAGGATGCAGAAGAAAATATGGATTCACCCGATAGTTTTGGAGAAAAAGACTATGGGGTGGACTTCGTTGTATTGGATAACAATGGAAATGCATTATATAAAACTCCCGGTGCGGAAAAGAAAATTGAAAAATCAGATGTTAATGGAAGATTTACAGTGGAAGATGCCGGAAAGAGAAGATTGCTTTATAAGTATGTGATAAAGGATGAAACCATCGTTGGCTCTGTGGTAATACCAGATCTTCCGGAGGAAGGTTTTGTTAAAATAAAGCTAAAGCTTGTTGTTGGACTTATTGTAATGACATTTATATTTTTGATTGGCGCCGGTATATATGGGTTATATATTAATAAGAATATCATTAAGCCCTTTGACAGGATGCAGTCTTTTGCCGGAAAGATTGCAGAAGGAAAACTGGATGAGCCGCTACTGATGGAAGAAAATAATATGTTTGGTGTATTTACAGAGAGCTTTGATATTATGCGGGAGGAGCTTAATGAGTCCAGAAAGCGGGAGATAGAACTTCAACGCAAAGAGAAGGAGCTTATTGCGTCCTTAAGTCATGATCTCAAAACCCCCATAACGGGTATAAAGCTTACAACTGAGCTTTTGGAGGCCAAGTTACAGATATATATGGAGAAGGCTGATAGCAGTTCATTTTTGGAGGGACATATTGATGGTCCGGATAACCTGCAGGAAAAAGACTTTGAAGACTATGAAAGCCGGAAAGACTTAGATATCTTAGATAAGCTTGATAACATTTACAAAAAGGCTGATCAGATAGACAGTCTGGTAAGTGACCTTTTTTCATCGACATTGGAGGATCTTGGTGAATTCAAAGTGAGCTGCAAAGATGAAGAGTCGATGATTTTAAGCGATATAATAAAGAAGAATGATTACAAGGGATTGGTTGTTGAGGAGGCAATTCCCAAACTGCTCATTAAAGTTGACAGTAAGAGAATGAGTCAGGTGATAGGTAATATTATCACTAATTCATATAAGTATGCCGGAACTAAGATAGATGTGGAATATAAAGTTACGGATAAATATCTGGAGATAACGATAAAAGACTATGGACCGGGCGTTTCCCGGGATGAGGTGGAACTTATAACCAACAAGTTTTATCGCGGTAAAAATGCAGAGGCAGAGAATAAAGAAGGAAGCGGGCTCGGCCTTTATATAGCCAGATCACTTATGCTCAAAATGAACGGAGAACTGGTTTGTGAGAGTAATGCAGAAGGCTTTGCGGTCACACTTATGATTCCGATCAGTTAATAATTGAATCAATTTTTGTTGCGTATTTGTCGGGGAATGTTTTTTCTTGAATATTTATGAATAATAATATAATATTGACATTAACTGACAAAGATTTGACTGAGATTAATGTAGAAAGGCAGAACAGATAATATGGATAAGGATATAGTGAACGAAATCAACAGGGAATTGCTTTTATTTATTGACAGTAGTCCCAATGCTTATTATGCAGTCAGGACTCTGTCTGTAATGCTTGATAATAAAGGTTATCACAGATTATATGAGGGTGATAAATGGGAGTTGTCAGCCGGTGATGGCTATTATGTTACGAGGGACGATTCATCGATAATTGCATTTCGAATTCCGGGAGAGACGGAGGACGGTTCTGCGTCTCACACTACTCCGATAGATAGGAAAACATCCCCTGCCTCTCTTGAATATTCCGGCTTTCAGATTATGGCGAGTCATAGTGATTCCCCTGCATTTAAGATAAAACCCAATGCAGAGATAACGGTTGAGAACAGTTACATTAAGCTAAATACTGAAAAGTATGGTGGAATGATCATGTCCACCTGGTTAGACAGACCGCTTTCCGTTGCCGGTAGAATAGTTGTAAGAACTAAGCATGGCGTAGAGACAAGGCTTGTCAACATTGACAGAGACCTCTGTATGATACCGGGTCTTGCAATTCATATGGATAGAAAGACTAATGACGGATATGTGTGGAATGCGCAAAAAGATATGTTGCCATTGTTTGCTCATGTAGAAAATGAAAAATCAACCCCGGATAAAAAAACCCTTCTTCAAATAGTGGCAGAGAGCGCAGGGGTATACGAAGAGGATATATTGGATACAGACCTTTTCTTATATAATAGGAATAAGGGGACAATGTTCGGTGCTGACAGTGAGTTCATAGGAAGCGGAAGACTTGATGACTTGCAGTGCGCATTTGCAACCATGAAGGGTTTCATTGAGAGTAAAGAAAAAGCATCTCCGGACATAGAACAAAATGAGAATGGCGACGGATCAGTTATAGATATACCATCAATTCCAGTGTGCTGCGTATTCAATAATGAAGAGGTTGGAAGCTCTACAAAACAGGGAGCTGCGTCATCTTTTCTTGAGGATGTGCTGACAAGAATCAATTATGTTTTTGGAAAAAATGAGGAGGAGATACGTCAGATATACACCAATAGTTTTCTGGTATCTGCGGATAATGCGCATGCACTTCATCCAAACCATACGGATAAGGCTGATCCCACCAACAGACCCAAACTCAATGAGGGCATTGTCATCAAATATAATGCCAATCAGAAGTATACCACCGACGCTGTTTCCGGTGGGATATTTAAAAAGATATGTGAGATGGCAGAGGTGCCTGTTCAGACCTATGTGAACCGCTCGGACATTGCGGGTGGGTCGACCCTTGGCAATATTGCTACCACAAGAGTGTCGATGAATGCAATAGATATTGGACTGCCGCAACTTTCCATGCACTCCGCCTATGAGACGGCAGGTGCTAAAGATACAGTATATCTTGTGAATGCCTCAAAAAAATTCTATTCGGTTTCAATTAATGGACATGGTGATGGAAAGTATAGAATATACTAACTTCCAAGACCGTCTGAAAGAGTATTTTGAAAATTCTGTTTTCGGTATTCCTTTGGTGTCAAACCTGTATATTTATGAAAAATTTCAGTAAAATAACTTTGACTTGGAAATGCGAGAGTAGAAGCTATCTGTGCTGGTCTGTAATCAGAATAGACCAGCATATTTTTTGCAGTTTCAAGCTTCTGTCTTCTAATATATTCACTTATGGAAGTGCCTACTTCCTTCTTGAAAAGGCGTGAAAGATAACTGGTGTTGAGCTTCACGTGTTCTGCCAATTCTTCAACCGTAATTCTCGCGTGTAAATGATCATATATATAGTCTATGCATTGCGCTACCTGCTTAGAGCAGATGGCATTCTTTCTCAAACTGCGCATTCTCTTGGCATAATCTATGCACATAACCGGATGCAGGGCGGAGATTTCTGAAGTCTTCTTACAACGGTCAGCCTTCTGGATATAGAAGTCGCTGAGACTGTATGCTGCGGACAGATCCATGCCACCCTGAATACAGTAACGGGCAACAAGAGCCGTTGTGACCACAAAATGAAACTTCAGATTCTGCAAAGGATCTTCTGACAGTTTACCAAGTCCCGGCTTATCTACAAGTGCATCTTTACAGAGCTCCTTCACTTTTTCCACATCGCCTGCCTTAATGGTAGCATAGAATTCTATCTCCGGGTTATAGGGAGCGCGCAGGAATTCATTTTCTCTTTGAACAAAATCTTTGTAAAACAGTTCTTTTTGAAAACTCATGTTATATCCGCCCTTTCCCAAGAATAATTAATTATTGTGATTATATCAAGAAAACGACATAATGGCAATAAAAAAGATATAATATTATTATTTTATGTTCTATACTCTAGCCACAAATAAAGCAACGAAGTTGCGACATATACGTAAACAGATGATTTGTGGCTTGTATATATGGAGTGCTGTGAATAGTAACGCCAAGCATTTATCCGACATAAGTGAAAGTATGATATGTACATGGTCACAGAGTAAGAAAGGAGGCAATATGAAGCTTGACAGAGGAGTAAATCTCGGAGGTTATCTATCACAGTGTGAGCATAGCAAAGAGCATTATGAGGAGTTCATTAAAGAATCAGACATCGAGAAAATTTCATCATGGGGATTCGATCATATTAGACTTCCCATTGATTACGAAGTGCTCGAATATGAAGACGGAACACCGATAGAAGACGGATACACCATAGTGGATCGATTGGTAAACTGGTGCAGAAATCACAAGCTTGGGGTGGTTCTTGATCTTCACAAGGCCTTTGGTTATGACTTTAACGATGCGGGCGATGGTGAGAAGAACAATCTGTTTGGTAACGTGAAACTGCAGAAGAGATTTGTAGATCTGTGGGAGAGAATATCTTCAAATTTTAGCAAATACGACAACGTTGCATTTGAGTTATTAAATGAAGTTGTGGAAGAAGATAATGCAGATGCCTGGAACAAATTGATAGAGAAAGCGGTGGAAGCCATAAGAAAAAACGCACCGGATTCTTATATCATTTATGGCGGTATTCAATGGAACAGTGCTAAGACCCTTAAGTTGTTGGAAAAACCTCATGATGACAAGATCATTTACACTTTCCATTTCTATGAGCCGCTTCTCTTCACCCATCAGAAAGCATATTGGGTAAAGACCATGGATCCATCATGGGAGATATCTTATCCGGGTACGATGGAAGAGTACATGGAGAAGTCGAAGATTATCGGCGATCAGGGTAAGGCGGTATATGAATGTGGACTTGATTACATAGGAACACAGCTTATAGATGACCTTGTTCAGGATGCGATAAATGCCGCAGAAAACGCTGGCGTTGGACTCTACTGCGGAGAGTTCGGGGTTATTGACCGGGCACCGGTTGAGGATACCAAGAGATGGTTCGATGATGTCAACGAGGTTTTCTCAAAGTACAATATCCGCTATTGTGTATGGAATTATAAGGAAAAGGATTTCGGAATTGCGGATGCACATTATGATGAGATAAGAGATGATCTTATCAGGATTTGGAATGGATGAGAAGTAGTAAATAAGTACATAATTGAGTGACGAAGGGCAGATTTTGCACTCATGAAATTATATTAAAACAAACTAAGAGAGATTATTAAAGAGCAATTTATTATTGCTTGGAACAAAAAAGAAAGGGGAAGTCAGATATGACGATTAAGAACAAGAAGATTGCCAAAAGAGCTTGTGCGGTAATGTTATCGATGGCTATGGCTATGCCGGTAGGAATACCTGCAATGAACGTTAAGGCGGATGAACCGACAGATATAAGTCCCGCACCTATAGCTACGGATTATGCAAATGCATATAAGGATGAAGGTTATTCATTGGTATGGAATGATGAGTTTGATGGGGATTCCTTGAATTTGGATGACTGGAATGTTGAAGAACATGCTCCCGGTTGGGTTAATGCAGAGCTTCAGGCGTATCCTGATAAGGATAATATGGAAGATAACATTTCCGTTAAGGATGGTATATTGAAAATTACACCTACAGCCGAGAAGAAGGCAAAAGGAAAAGTGGTAGATGTGTTGGAAAGCAAAAGTTTTGATGCAACCTGGAATGGTTCAGCGACAGCAACTGTAGAAAATGGCAAAGCTACGTTAACTGTAGCGGCTAAAAATGCCGGTAATCCTTGGGATGTTCAATACCAGAAAGCCGGAATGACACTTGAAGAAGGAAAAGAATATACATTTTCCATGAAAGCCAAGTCGGATGTAGCAAGGAAAATAACACTTAATATAGCAAATACAACAGATTATTCAAGCTATGGTGGAGAAACATTTACAGTGGGAACAACAGAAGAGGAATATACATATTCTTTTAAAATGGGAAAATGTGATCCTGAAAAAGTAGCTATACAGTTTAATCTTGGAAAGATTGATGAGACAGTTGAAGGTGGAGCTGCTGCAACTATTGAATTGTATGATGCGAAATTAACTGATTCGGCATCCGGAAGCAATACAGGTGAATTACTGGAAGGAAATGGATTTGACGAAACCTGGGATGGTTCAGCGACAGCAACTGTAGAAAATGGCAAAGCTACGTTAACTGTAGCGGCTAAAGATACCGGTGATCCTTGGGATGTTCAATACCAGAAAGCCGGAATGACACTTGAAGAAGGAAAAGAATATACATTTTCCATGAAAGCCAAGTCGGATGTAGCAAGAAAAATAACACTTAATATAGCAAATACAACAGATTATTCAAGCTATGGTGGAGAAACATTTACAGTGGGAACAACAGAAGAGGAATATACATATTCTTTCAAAATGGGAAAATGTGATCCTAAGAAAGTAGCTATACAGTTAAATCTTGGAAAGATTGATGAGACAGTTGAAGGTGGAGTTGCTGCAACTATTGAATTGTCAGAAGTGTCATTAGTTGATAAGACAGCAACAGGTAACACAGAAACGGTTGATGTCAAAACAGACTATAACTACACCTCAGGTCGTATTAATACACAGAATAAGCATGATTTCACATATGGCCGTTTCGAGACAAGATTGAAGGTTCCTGTAGGACAGGGATATCTTCCTGCATTCTGGCTTATGGCAACAGATGAGACAAATTATGGACAATGGCCACAGTGTGGTGAGATTGATATTATGGAAGTAATGGGTCAGGAAACTAATAAGTCATATCATACAATCCATTATGGATATAATTCAGGAGCAGGACACAGACAAAATCAGGGAACAAAGACATTAGACGAGGGCGATTTTGCTAGCGAATATCATACATACGCTCTTGATTGGGAGCCGGGTAAATTAACATGGTATGTAGATGGTGAGGAAGTTTATACAACTAATGACTGGTTCACCGGTAAGGATGAGGAGAGTCAGCTTTCATATCCTGCACCATTTGATCAGAATTTCTATATTATACTTAATCTTGCAGTAGGTGGCAGTTGGGTTGGATATCCTACTCAGGAGGTTGTTGATAATATAATTGCAGGTAATGATGATCAGTCCTTCTATGTAGATTATGTTCGTGTATATCAGAAAGATGAAGAAACTTATGCAGAGCAGGAAGAAACAGCAGAGAAACCTGTCCATGAAATAGTATACAGAGAAGCAGATACAACTGGTAACTATGTAGTTAATGGTAATTTTACACAAGAGCTTAAGCCGATGGATTCAAAGGGCGATAACTTTGAACTTCACCTTGAGGCAGATGCTAATGAAACAACATATGAAAGAAAAGATAATGAAATAATAATCAAGCCATCAACAAATGGTGGTGTGGATTACAGTATTCAGCTTAAACAGACGGGAATCCCGATGTATAAAGGATGGGAATATGAATTAACTTACGATGCTTATGCAGATCAAGCAAGAACTATGATTGTTGAAATTGAGGGTCCTGATAATGGATGGACAAGATATTTTGATGATACCAAAGTTAATCTTACAACAGAAAAACAGACATTTACTCATACATTTACAATGGAAAAGCAGACCGATGCTAACGGTAGTCTAGAATTTAACCTTGGAAATCAGGATTCAACAGCACCTGTTCATATTTCTAATATTAAGTTGGTTCATAAGTCTGGCGAAAAGGTTGAGGAAAAGGTTGAAAAATCTGTTAGAGCGGATGGTAACTATATCTACAATGGTTCGTTTGATCAGGGTGATAACAGACTTGGATATTGGGAAATGAGTGATGAAGATGCTGCAAGAGTAACAGTTACTAACAAAACTGTTGATGGAAGCAAAAACAAAGTAAGAGAATTATGTGCAAAGATTGAAGTTCCAGAAGGAACAAGTGAGGTTAATCCTATAACAATATCACAGAGTGAACTTGCTCCTATTGTAGCAGGAAAATATGAGATAAGCTTTGATGCTTATATGGAAAATGGAGGAAGTGCTGATGCGGTAATTGTTGATGTTGCAGGTAAAGAATTTAATCCAACTATTACAACAGAAGCTAACCATTATTCTAAGGCACTAAATATTAGAAATAGTCTTTCAAGGGATGAGTCGAATATTAAAATAACTTTTACAAAGCCGGGAACATATTATCTAGATAATGTATTATTAATTGAGTCTGCGCTTTTGAAAAATGGCTCATTTAATTCCGGAATTTCGGGTTATGAACCATATATTAACAGTCCGGCAGTAGCATCATATGTTATAGACAACATGAATGGAAATAATAATACGTTTGTAATGTCTATTGATAGTGTTGGAGATGCAGACTGGCATATTCAGTTAATACAGGATGGAATTACATTAGAAAAAAATAAAACGTATGAATTATCCTTTAAAATAAAGTCATCAGTGGCCCGACAAGTGAAGTATGATTTAGAGTGTAATGGTAATCTTTCAAATCCGGTAAATACGGCATGGGATATCTATAGTAATAGTGAGGATCCAATTGATTTGACTACAGAATGGCAGACAATAACTAAGCAGTTTACTATGGAGAAAAACACTGATACAGCAACAAGATTCAAAATAGCAATGGGTAATATAGGTGAAGCACCAAGTGTAAAGCATGATGTATATGTTGATGATATTGTGCTTAAAGAAATTGGGGAGGTTTTGACTGAAGAAGAAAAGCAAGAAAAAGAAGTTTCAGATTTGGCTGCAATTGAACCCATAATAGAAAAGATTAAAGCGATTGGTACAGTTGATGCAACAGATGCATGTAAAGCAAAAATTGATGAGGCAAATGAGGCATATGAGTCTTTAACAATTGATCAGCAGGATTTGATTTCTGATGAAGTGTATGATTTGTTATATAATGCTAAAAAAGAGTATAAAACATTAAAGAAAGTGGCTGATGATAAAACGGCAGCTGATACAGTAATAGCATTAATTGATGCTATAGGAAAGGTTGAAGCAACGGATACAAGTAAAGCTGCTATAGAAAAAGCCGCAACGGCATATGAAAATTTAACTGATGATCAAAAGAAACTGATTGATAATGTGACGGTTAAAAAACTTGAAGATGCATCTAAGGCTTATGGTGAAGCTATGGGAGCCAAGATTGCTACAGAGATTAAACAAAAAGAAGACAAGAAGACAGCGGACGAAGCAATTGCTAAGATCAATGCAATTCCTGCAACAATTGATGCATCAGATGCAACTAAGACAGCTATTGATGCTGCAGAAAAAGCATATAATGCATTGACTGATGATCAGAAGAAGTTGGTGGATGCAGCAACAGCTAAGAAGATCACTGATGCAAAGACAGCTTATAATGCGGCTGTTGAAGCTGCTAAGACTCCTGTGGCTGTTGAGCCGACACCTTCGACAGGTAATTCTAATAATAATGGAGTTGCTGAAGCTGGTGAGACTGCTATAACCGAACAGGGAACATTTACAGCAACAAGTGCAACAACAGCTACATATACTCCTTCAGAAGCAGTTAAGAACAGTGCAGATGTTAATATACCTGCAACAGCTAATATTGATGGACAGGATGTTCCTGTTACAGAGATTCCTAAGGATGCATTTAAAGGTGATACAGCACTTAAGAATGTAACAATTGGTGCGAACATCAATACAATCGGTGAGGGTGCATTCCAGAATGCTGCAAATCTTACAACAGTTAAGTTTGAGAGTACTAAGATTACAACGATTGCAAAGAATACATTTGCAGGAGCTAAGAAGCTTAAGAGCATTGACCTTTCAAAGCAGAAAAAACTTAAGACTATCAGTGCAAATGCATTCAAGGGTTGTAAGAAGCTTAAGACAATTAAGATATATGGCAATAAATTAACTAAGGTTAATAAGACAGCATTCAAGGGTTGCGCTAATAAGAAATCGGTTAAGGTGACTATCTTTGCTAAGAACAAGAAGCAATACAATAAGGTTGTGAAGATGATCAAGAAGGCCGGATTAAAGAAGGTTTCCTTCAAGTATAAAAAAGCTAAATAATGATATTTTCTAATCATTAATATCCCCCTTAAGAGGCGGCAGTCTATATGGCTGTCGTCTCTTTATTTGTGCTGAACTAAAAAGTTTTTAAATACTATGAAATATGTCATTAAAACATAAATGGAGACAAATATTCGATATAGATTTTTGGGCTTATAAAGTATATTGATATTAATAGATTTGGACGGGAATTTGGGGTAAAAGAAGGTGAAACTTTACAGGGAAATTATCCCTGAAGTATAAAGCAGTGTACAAACTGCAAAGAAAGGAGATTGAATAAAATGAAAAAGAAAAAATTGGCTGCTTTGGCTATGTACTCGCTTATAGTAATTGGGAGCTTAAGCATAGGGAAACCTGTTGAGACAAAAGCAGCGGTAGCGTGGAGCGGAACTCATTATGGGATGGATTTCGACTACCATGAATCAAATCGGTTTGAGATGTCTAGCTGGGCTAATGGTGATATGTTCGACTGTACATGGTCACCTAACAATGTGAAATTCAATAACGGTCAGATGGCTCTTACTATCGACAGAAATTACAGTGGTTACACGGGAGGAGAGTACAGAACAAAGGATTATTTTGGTTATGGTCTTTATCAGGTCAGCATGAAACCTATCAGTAATCCGGGTGTGGTATCTTCGTTTTTCACATATACCGGACCTGCTGATGGCACCAAATGGGATGAGATAGATATTGAATTTCTCGGTTACGACACAACGAAGGTTCAGTTCAATTATTATACCAATGGTGTAGCTAATCATGAGTATCTTTATAATCTGGGATTTGATGCATCAAAGAGTTTCCATACATATGGATTTGACTGGTCTCAGGGAGCAATAACATGGTATGTAGATGGTAAGGCAGTTTATACAGCAACAAGAGATATCCCTAATACTCCCGGCAAAATTATGATGAATGCATGGAATGGAAAGGGAGTAGATGATTGGTTGAAACCATTTGACGGCAGAACCGGACTTACTGCTTATTATGACTGGGCTTCTTATGATGCGCCAAAGTCAGGTACAACAACCAATAACAATAATACTAATTACAATAATAACAGCAATAATAATTACACCGCTCCGTCTAACCAGAGTACTTCTTCCGGCGGTGCGACATTTGACGGTAGCAAGACATACAAAATAATCAATTATAACAGTGGACTTTCAATTGATGTGGATCATAATTATAAGAATAACGGAGTTAACATTTTGCAGTACAGATACAAAGGGTCTGACAACCAGAGATGGACTATCGAGAAACAATCCAGCGGTTATTATATAATTAAGAATAAGTCTACCGGTAAAGTTCTGACTGTGCAGGACAATGCCACTTGGGACGGAGCTAACGTATGCCAGTGGGATTATTACGGTGCAGCAAGCCAGGAATGGGAATTCTATGCCACAAGAGATAATACTTATAAGATTATTAACAGAAATAGTGGAAAGGCATTAAATGTATCATGGGGCAGCAAAGATAATAATGCAAATATCGAGCAGTACAAAGATGAAGAAGGTGCAGGTCAGTTATTCTGGATAGATGCTGCAAATTAAATCAATATACTATTTTGTTTATATAGATACATAAGAAAGCCCTCCATGCATCTATTATAACACATAGGGCCTAAATAAGCCATGCATTAAATACAAACTGTTGACAACTGTTGACAAAAAAATACCAGCAACCACAAGGGATAGCTGGATTATTTTAATTTATTCACTTCAAAACTCAGGAGGGATATATAGCAGTCAGTATATGTGTATTTGTTATATGTATGTTGGGGATAAGTGGTTGAAATAATAAGAGAATATTCAGTGTTTTTGATAATATACTGCTTGTCCATTAAGAAGGGATATGTTAATATAATTGAGGGTGCTGCCATATACGGTAGGCGGTTAGTCTGATGGTCGGAGTACTGTGAACTCTGTTTACATAGAAACCTCTAAAGAGGAATCTTCGATAGGAGGACTTGTTTTATGAGCATTACTGACTTGATTGCTGTTATCAGCTTGTGCATAGCTTGCTATGGACTTGGCTACTCGGCTGGTCAGAATAGCAAGAAAACAAAATAACCGCCCAGACTGGAGATCTAGCGGTTATTTT
>JAFUGT010000054.1 GCA_017469275.1 Lachnospiraceae bacterium | reverse complement strand
TCTGTAATATTTATTTTTAGATGTTGCATACCTTAGACGTTCGTCTTGATTGTTAGGAAGTGCATAGATAACTTAGGGGTAAAACAACATGGATGTTGTTTTAGGGTCGAAGCGACAAGGAAGTCGCATTCGACCCGCCCCCGGTAACAATGATAAATCTATCGCACTTCCTTACAATCACAGAACGGATTGGAGCTACATATAAAAATAAATATTACAGACACGCATATGGCACAACCCTTAAGGAAGCCTCACATATATCTAATAATCTCAAGCGTCCGTCAAAAGACACTTACTGCAGCAAACATTAATTTACGAACACTCGTTCTCATTCATTATATCGAAATCCAAAAAGTTTGTAAAGAGAACGCACTCAAATACTAGACTTTTTTCTACAAAAAATGTATAATGTATTTGTGTATTTTTCATAAAGAAAAACACATATATTAATAAGAATATTCAAAACAATAAAATATTTTTAAAAAGGAGAATGTTATGGGATTAATCAAAGCAATCGGCGGCGCCATCAACGGCGTAATGGCAGACCAGTGGAAAGAGTACTTCTACTGTGATGCACTCGAAACAAATGTATTGGTTAAAAAAGGACAGCACCGTACAAGCGGCAAGTTCGGAACAGCCAACAAAGGAAATGACAATATCATTTCAAACGGTTCAGTAATTGCAGTCAACGAAGGTCAGTGTATGATCATCGTCGATCAGGGTAAGGTTGCAGAGATCTGTGCTGAGGCGGGAGAATTCTTATACGATACTTCTTCTGAGCCAAGCCTGCTTTACGGGCCTTTAGGCGAGAACATCAAGAAGACATTTGCTCAGCTTGGAAGACGTTTTACATTCGGTGGTGACGTTGGAAAAGATCAAAGAGTTTATTTCTTTAATACTAAGGAAATTATGGGAAACAAGTACGGAACAGCTCAACCTGTACCTTTCCGTGTAGTTGACCAGAATATCGGATTGGACGTTGATATCTCGGTTCGTTGTAACGGCGAATATTCTTATGAGATTTTCGATCCTATTCTCTTCTACACTAACGTATGTGGTAATGTTCCGGATACATACACAAGAGATAAGATTGACAGTCAGCTAAAGACAGAGCTTATGACTGCTCTCCAGCCTGCATTTGCAGAGATTTCTGCTATGGGAATCCGTTACAGTGCAGTTCCGGCACATACATTGGAAGTTGCTGACGCCCTCAACAAACAGTTATCTGCTAAATGGAGTGAACTTCGTGGTATCAGAATAGTATCATTCGGTATTAACACGATCAAAGCGTCAGAAGAAGACGAGCAGATGATCAAAGATCTTCAAAAGAGTGCTGTACTTCGCGATCCTACTATGGCTGCTGCAACTCTTACAGGTGCACAGGCAGAGGCTATGAAGGCGGCTGCCGCCAACACATCTACCGGTCCTATGATGGCATTTGCCGGAATGAACATGGCAAATATGGCCGGCGGAATGAATGCAGGCAATCTGTATGCAATGGGACAGCAACAGCAGCAGACACCACCTCCTACTCAACCTGCAGGTGGCGCACCGGCTCCTTCTGCTCAGTCAGCCAATTCTTGGACTTGTGAATGTGGAACCACTAACACAGCCAAGTTCTGTTCAAATTGTGGTAAACCTAAGCCGGCACCGGCTCAGGGATGGACCTGCCCATGTGGAGCCGTTAACCTTGGTAAGTTCTGTCAGGAATGCGGCAAACCTAAGCCGGCAGGAGCACCATTATATCGTTGCGATAAATGCGGATGGACACCTGAGGATCCACACAATCCACCTAAATTCTGTCCTGAGTGTGGCGATGTTTTTGATGACAATGATATTCAATAAATAAATGACTTGATGATGCCGATGATTACCTGATGTGCAATCATCGGCATTATTTCATTTCAATACATAAGTAAATATACATTAATAACATTACAAGCCTGATCGACATATCGTTTTTCTATTACAACAAAATGATAATAAGAATAAAACACAAGGAGACTATCCATGGATGAAATTGAAAAAAACACTGATAATAAATCAACCGATAATAATTACGGTGATAATATAGATGAACCCACAATAGTAAAGACTATGAAAGAAACAGATAAAAAGTGCCCCCAGTGTGGCGGTGTCATGGACTTTGATCCCGGAAGCGGTCATCTTCGCTGCCCATATTGTGAGTATGAGGAAGAGATCAAAGTAAAAAAGGATGCTCCTGCCACCGCAGAGGAGCTTGATTTTCGTTCTGCCGAATTCACAGCTAACAAAGATTGGGGTGTTGCGACAAAAACCATACTCTGCAAAGCCTGTGGTGCCGAATCCATATATGATACAATGCAAACTTCAGCCGTATGTCCTTTCTGTGGTTCCAATCAGGTAATGGAAGCTAACACGGAAGACACAATTGCTCCCGGAGGAGTTGTGCCATTTCAGATTACAGATAAAAAAGCCTCCGAACTTTTCCATATCTGGATAGGTCGTAAATGGTTCTGTCCAAAACTGGCAAAAGAAAGTGCCAAACCGGATCGTTTTAACGGCATTTATCTACCCTACTGGACTTTTGACACCCAGACCTTTTCAACCTATACAGGACAATACGGTATTGATCATACAAAAAAAGATAAAAATGGAAATTCACACACAGAAACCGAATGGCATAATACCACAGGAACTTACAACGAATTTATCGATGACGAATTGGTGCTTGCATCTACAAAACACGACATGTCAATACTCCGCAGGATTGAGCCTTTTGATACAGCCAAAAACAAAGCATATACACCGGAATATCTTGCAGGATTTGTTGCTGAACGATACTCCACAGGACTTAATGATGCATGGGCTTTTGCCACGAAATCAATAAATGAAAAACTCAAAAGACATGTAAGCGACAAGATTGTTAGAGACAATCACGCCGACCGCAGCAGAAATGTATCCCTTAACACACGGTTTAATGATATAACCTACAAGTATCTGTTGCTTCCAATATGGATTTCTAATTTCAAATATAACGATACAGTATATCAATTTATGGTCAATGGCCAGACCGGCAAAATTTCAGGAAAGACCCCTGTATCAAAGCCGAAAGTAATACTCACAGTTGTAGGTATAGTCCTTATAATTATGCTTCTTTACTATCTTACCGTACTAAAATAACTATTATTATTAAAGAATTCTACGTATATCATTTCAAAGGAGGAACACTATGACAGGCTTAATAGTTATATTATGTTTGATATTAATAATCATGGTTGTAGGAATCGTTATATTCTTATATATTCGGAACCGCGCCAGAGAGTTTTCCAGAGAATTATTTGGAACTGAAGACATCAAAAAAGCTGCTAAAGAACTGCAGGTTGAATATTCCAGCACTCCAAAGTCAGTATCTGCCATGACAAGTCTTCTGCTTCCCAAAATATCTGAGGATTTTCCGGATTTCAATTACAACGAAATGAAAGTCCGTGCCACGAATGTTCTGACAAGTTTTCTTGCTGCAATAACAGCGGGAAGTGTGGGACTTCTTAAAGATGGAAATGCTGAGCTAAAACAAAAACTTACTGATTACATAGGCAGCTTCACAGAAAAAAACCTCAGAGAACATTTTGATTCAGTACAATTGCACAGAACGGAAATATCCCAATACAGGAAATCAGAAGGACGTTGTATTATTACTTTCCAGACATCATTGGAATGTTTTCGTTATACAACGGATTTAAGTGACGGCAGCATCAAGAGTGGTTCTACAGAATACAAATACCAGACACGTTATAATGTAGATCTTATATATATCCAGGACAGGAGCAAAATCAAAAGCGAATTCGATCACGCTTTAGGCGTTAACTGTCCTAACTGCGGTGCTCCTCTATCTCCTTTGGGCGCAAAAACCTGTGCATACTGTGGTACTCCGATAGTAACCTTCGAATTTTACGCATGGACCTTTAACAACATAGAAGAGGTTAGTATTGAATAACCACAATATATTATGTTACAATAATTAGCATGAAGAGATTATATACTCAATGTGCTATATACTGCTACTATATTATAGTGCATGCAGTTCTTTCTAAGGGCGCATCATACATCTTCATACACAATTTAATAATCAAGGAGGTTCTGACATGAAGAAATATGTCGCAGAATTCATCGGTACATGTGCCTTGGTCACTCTCGGCTGTGGTACCGCAATGTTAGTTGGATGTGATGCAGCTAACGGTTCAGGATACTTATTGACTGCCCTTGCCTTTGGTCTTACCATCGTTGGTATGGCATATTGTGTAGGCAACATTTCAGGATGTCACATTAACCCCGCTGTATCCCTAGGTGTTCTTATGACCGGAGGGATGAGTGTATCTGACTTCGTAGGATACATCATATCTCAGTGCCTCGGAGCACTTGCCGGTTCCGGATTACTAGCCCTTATTTTTTCTATGGGTAGTGTTACCGATATGACAGGCGGTTTCGGCTCTAACGGACTTAGCGGAGTAAATGGAAGTGCTGCTGCAGGATGTATTGTTGAGATTGTACTCACATTTTTCTTTGTACTTACAATCCTCGGAGTTACCAACGCAAAGGCTAACCACGGTTCATTTGCAGGTGTAGTAATAGGCTTTACATTAGTCCTTATTCACATTCTCGGAATCGGTCTTACAGGTACATCCGTTAACCCTGCCAGAAGTTTAGGTCCGGCAATTGTTGCTGCAATAAATGGCAACGGCGACCCTATTTCATGTGTATGGGTATTCATTGTAGCTCCTCTTATTGGCGCTGCTATCGCTGCATGTGTACACAATTTCTTAAACAGCGAAGATAAAAAAAATTAAAACAAAAAGAAAGCTATAACATTTGGAAATTACTTAAATCCTCTTGTTACAGCTTTCTTTATTTTTAGGTGTATAGCGGAAGATTACAAAATCTTCTGCTCTGTTAATAATATTTATCAATCAAGAATCTTCTGCTCTGTCTCTTTATCGAAGATATGGATCTTAGAAAGATCGAATGCTAACTGAACATTGTCACCAGGTCTTGCTGTTGTACGAGCATTAACTCTGGCTGTGATATCAAACTGATCAATTGTGAAGTATAAGTAAACTTCAGCACCTAACATCTCATAGATTGTGATTCTTGCATCAATGATACTCTCCGGTGATGACTCAAGGAATAACTGCTCATCATGAATATCCTCAGGACGAATACCTAATACAACTTCCTTATCAATGTAGTTCTGCTCGATCAATACCTGAGCCTTAGAATCAGGAATCTTGATTGAATGTGAACCGAACATAAGAAGAACATCTGCACCTGACTTAACAACCTTACACTCGATGAAGTTCATCGGAGGCATTCCCATAAATCCTGCAACGAAGATGTTGGTTGGCTTATCATATAATGTCTGAGGTGTATCAACCTGCTGAATAATACCGTCCTTCATAACTACGATTCTTGTACCAAGAGTCATAGCCTCTGTCTGGTCATGTGTTACGTAGATAATTGTTGTCTGTAATCTCTGATGTAACTTAGAAATCTCAACACGCATCTGTACTCTCAACTTAGCATCCAAGTTTGACAAAGGCTCATCCATAAGGAATACCTTAGGCTCACGCACGATTGCACGACCCATAGCCACACGCTGTCTCTGTCCACCTGATAAAGCCTTAGGCTTACGATCAAGTAAGTGCTCGATATCAATAATCTTAGCAGCTTCATGTACCTGCTTATCAATCTTCTCCTTAGGAACCTTTCTCAACT
>JAFUGT010000053.1 GCA_017469275.1 Lachnospiraceae bacterium | reverse complement strand
TATCTGTATTCACAGTATTTCTCTGATTTTGCAATCGTATATGCAACAGAGAAGACATACTATGTGAACATAGATCTTGGAAATGGAGAATCAATACAGAAGATTGTGGGAGAGGATGATGGAATAGAACTTCCTGCAAATATTTCAAAGGATGGCTTCTCATTTGGCGGATTATATAAGGATGCTGAATATAAGGATGCATGGAATAATACTGCTGATAAGGTGAAGGAAGACACTACACTGTATGCAAAATGGAATAAGTCGGTGACAGGAGTTACAGTGGATAAAGATAATGTCTCATTTACAACGGCCGGTGAGACCTCACAGATTACCGTTAATGTATTGCCTGCCGATGCAGATAATAAGAAGGTAACATTTACATCAAGTGATCCTAATGTTGCATCAGTGGATGCTAACGGTCTTATAACTGCTGTTGCAAGCGGTACTGCTGACATAATCGTAACGACCGAGGATGGAGCAAAGACGGCAACAATCAAGGTAACGGTGGAGATACCTGAGATTGCAAAGCAGGGAGTCACTGAGCCGACTAAGGAAGAAAAGGCTGTAATCAGCATGAATGCAGGACTTAAGATTTCGCAGACCGGTTCCAAGATCAACATCAAATGGGGCAAGGTGGCAGAAGCGGATGGCTATGATGTGTATGTGACATACTGTGGTGAAAGCTTTGCACATAAGAAGCCTGCAAAGACCATCAACAAGAATACTACGGTCAAAGCTAATATAACCAAGATAAACGGCAAGAAGATAAACCTTAAGAAGAACTTCAAACTGTATGTGGCAGCCTATAAGATGGTTGATGGGAATAAGGAGATACTTGCAAAGACCATTACAGGACATGTGGTAGGACGTAAGAATACAAAGTATTCCAATGCCAAGAATATAAAGATCACATCAAAGACAAAGGTTTCACTTAAGCAGGGTAAGACCTCAAAGATCAAAGCAAAGACTGTCCTTGTAGAGAAGGGTAAGAAGCAGCTTAGTAATGCACATGCAAAAGAGTTTAGATATGCAAGCTCAAATAACAGTATAGCTACCGTTGACAAGAAAGGAAAGGTCAAGGGTGTTGCTAAGGGAACCTGTACCATTTATGTATATGCAAGAAACGGATATGCAAAGAAGATTAAGGTGACGGTGAAGTGAGACGGGCAGAACATAACAATTAAACAAAAGAATTCTTAAACGATATTCTCTCTAAAATCCCTGATATTGCTTTTGACAGGCAGTATCAGGGATTACTTTTGGAGTTTCCCACCTTGATATGATAAAGATAAAATATTTTCATTTTTTGTATTTCACATAACTAAATGACAGTGAATGGTATTACAATTATATTTCATGGATAAGTTAGGCAGACTATATATCCATAAATATGTATATCAGCAAAGGAAAAAGTCTTATGAATAACAAGTTTCCAATCAGAAATAATATAGATGAAAATATGGAAAGTTTTATGGGAGAGGGCAATGCTAAGAAACTGCTGTCCTTGTTGAGATTTCAAGATGAGTTTCGTGATGAAGTTGAAAAGGTCACTCCTGATACATACGGTTGTGAGTCTGTATTTGTTCAGACATTTATTTCAATAGAAATGGAGCAGGATTTCCCTGTAATAGCTAATTCATTTTATAGGAATGTGCCTGACGCACTTACGTTTGAAAACTACACATATTATTGTGATAACGATATTAAAAATTCATATCCGGTCAAGGCATTTTCTGATTTTACCATGATGCAGATACTATCAATGGCAAAGGCAGGCAATGAGTATTCTGTAAATCTTCTCAAATACCTTTATAAAACATATTATAAGAAAGAGTATAAGGTTCTTAAAAAGTTCAGTGTAATATCTCCCTCTGAAATACTGTCGATTGTGGAAGATTCAAATGCGTTTGAGGGAGAGTTCGCAGGGGTGGCAAGGGTGCTTACAATGTGCTCGATCTATGGCATTGAACTTAATAAGGATTGTTTATTTCTATACATGGTTTTGGACAAATATAACAATGATATTGAAAGTGAAAAAAACCATGAGCCTTATTCTGTTTCGCCGGATATGATACATGAAGCACAAAATGCATTAAAGGAAGCATTTGGAGTAGAATACCTTGAAGAAATAGAAGATGATATACCGGATTATTATAAATATAGCAGATTCCGGCGTAAAGCATACAAATACCTTGGATACGATTCGGATTTTGATGAATTGCAAAGCGGAGGCATAACAGAAGAAGGCTGCTATACATTGACAATGATCCTGTTGAATAAGTTATATCCGAACAAAACTTTTACAAAGGAAGAAATACAGGTTTATGCGTCCATTTATTATGATGTTCAGAGTATGTGCGGTGCAATGGACGAGATCAACAATTATTATCAGACATTGATGGGCGAGATTGACGATTACGTGCTTGAAGATAGTATGTTTATTCCTGAAGAGTTTGAAAAGGTATCGGGCATAGGAAAACCAAAAGAGGTTAAGAAGCATAACAGCAATGTTAATGAAGTTAAGGAGAAAGATACTTCTAAGGATAATGCAAAGACAAAGGCTGAATACAAGGAGCAGGATCTGCTTGATGAAATAGAGAATCTGAGGAGCAGGCTTCATAAGAAAGAGCATGACGCAAACCATTTATCAGAGCTTTATCGTGAAACAAAGAAACGATTGAATCAGGCAGAAGCCGATAAAGATAAATATTCTTCTGAGCATAGTGAACTGGTGGCATTGAGGGAACATCT
Organism: Lachnospiraceae bacterium; assembly: GCA_017469275.1. Taxonomy (GTDB): domain Bacteria; phylum Bacillota; class Clostridia; order Lachnospirales; family Lachnospiraceae; genus CAG-590. Next base: position 32,615 of record JAFUGT010000053.1, on the reverse strand, counting down.
TTACAATATGACGGAAGATGATATAGTCATTCAGGAAAGCTCAAGGCAGGATATAATAAATGCAATTAAGGACAACAAGGTTATAATCATTGGCGGTCATACTAACTGGATTCAGAAAATGAAAGATATGTTTCCGGACTGGACGTATATCAATTTCAAATCCACCACCACCATTGATGATAATGTATTGAACAATGCGGATCATGTGTATTTCTTTACTGATTTTATTAAGCATAATGTATATTACAGGTTTATCAATATTGTAAGGGATAAGAAAATTCCTTTTGGATACATAAGCAGTATCAACATTGATAAGTGTCTGAAACAGATGTCAGATGATATGAAGTAATTAACAAAATCTTGTGGTAAAGGTTGTATATTAGTCCAATATGTAGTAAAATAACTATGTTATTAAACGGTTAGCATATTATGTGCTTACTATAAAACATAGGAGGATTCATACAATGAACAAGACAGAGTTAGTAGCTGCAATGGCTGAGCAGTCAGGACTTTCAAAGAAGGACGCAGAGAAAGCATTAAAGGCTTTCATTGAGATCACAACAGATACTTTGAAGAAGAAAGATTCAGTACAGCTTATCGGATTTGGAACATTTACAACTGCTGAAAGAGCTGCCAGAGAGGGACGCAATCCGGCAACAGGAGAGACTATCAAGATTAAGAAGTCTGTTGCTCCTAAGTTCAAGGCAGGCAAGGCACTGAAAGATTCAGTAAATGCTGGCAAAGCAAAAAAGAAGAAATAGGGTTAACCCTCTTTAATTTTTGGGAACTGTTTAATATATGAACAGTTCCCTTTTTCTTAGTTAATCTATCAATTTCATACAAACGGTTGAGCGGGATGGCAGGTGTTATAAGCTGTCCTATTTTAGTCAGTTTTCTGATTCTTAAAATAATAATGGATTATAAAGGTTGAGAGGCATTATAACTAGGCATTTCAATTAGGTCGAGATTGTTTTCGCTGGATGTTATAAAAAACGACATCGCCCTATATAATATGTGCGATTATGAAGGTTGAGAATTGAATATTTGTTGGAATTTGTATGTCAAGAAGTCAGTGGATTGATGTTATTCTGCTGGCTTCTTTTCTTTTATTCCAAAAAAATTCAAAAAATTTCAAAAAATTTTTGAGTTCACATAACTAAATGACAGTGAACGTGAGTATTCTTATTTTTTGAAGGAGAAATTCATGAAGCGGGAAGTGCCTAAAAGAACAAGAAACATAAGGGATAAAAACGTTATAGGACGCAGGGTTGATCTTATGTACTGGCTGTCGGTAAAGAGGGAAACAAATTATTTGGAGATACAGGAGGAGTTTGGTGTCAATTCCCATTCTGTAAAAAAGGATTTGGATTCTCTTGAATATGATTTTGGAGTGCCATTACATAGAACACATAAAGGTATCAGGGTTGAAGATGGGTGGTATGCACAGCGTCCGCATTTCAAAACAGAGGAAAATGATCTGTTATATGAACTGCTTGATATTGTTCCGGAAGAATATGTAAAGCCAATAGAAAAAATGATAAGAGCGTATGGCAATCCTGCCGGACTTGATAGATAAGGACATATATGCCGATAAGAGCCTGTTTGTTTTTGATAATTAGTATGATATCTTCTCCTTTACTCATCAATACTAATTCACTTTCCCAAAGATAAGCAGGCTGTTATGGGCGGATATGCCTATGTGTCAAGGGTGCATATTTATAACAACAGTGAGATTTATATATGCGTCCGTATGCACAGTGTAAGTAATTACATGAACCTTGAAAAATGAATATCGTTAGTTCTGCAAGACGTGAGGGGCAGTTGAGCTTTCCGGCAAATACGCCACAATATACCTGTTCCATTATGGAATGAAAAGCGAAGGAGTGCTGATTCGGGCATTGAAGCAAAGGTATGAGCGATCAATATTTGTTCCGGAGACGGATACATGGGTGTGTCTGTGCGATAATGCTGTCCCGTAATAATGATACTTACCCTTTGGGTGCTATGTGAGAAAGCTGGTGCAAGTCCAATGCGAACCGTTCCCCGACGGTTGCTTGCAGAATATTATATTATGCTGAAATACTTGCTTAAAAATAAGTTTTTCAGCATAGAATCATGCTTTGGAGCAGATTCCAAGATGTGATTCTGTGCTGAAAAGGAAAGGAGTGTAAGGCTGTGACTATATCTGAAATGAAAGATGTTGATGTGAGAAGTGTTGACAGAAATACATTAGTACAGCGTAATTCAGTTAAGGTCAATCCGAAAAAGGATAAGGCTGAACGTGTTAAGGAGTATGTTGAGCAGATACGCAATCCATATTGTTATCTTGACGGTAAGACAGTGGTTAAGATCAGTTTTGCCAATACTTCAAGGACTATTGAGGATTGTATGCGTGGGTATTTGAGTGGATTATAAAAAATGTGTTGCAAAGTTGGAAAAGTCATGTTACTATGAACTCGGTCAAGAATTAAATAGAGCTTAATCACATATCTTATGTGATGATCTGTAACCTCGATTTTTCTGGTTTGAATACAGAAAGATGGAGGTGTTTTTATGTTTGAAAAAACATACAGGACTGTGATATATGCACGTCTGTCAAAAGATGATGGTGACAAGACGGAGAGCAACAGTATATCAAGTCAGAAGCTGATCTGCGAAGATTACATATCTAAGCAAAGTGATTTGGAATTAGTCGATACATACGTTGATGACGGGTATTCGGGTGTTGATTTTAACCGTCCGGCATTTAAGCGTATGGAGCAGGCTGTCAGAGAGGGAAAGATTGACGCAATAGTTGTAAAGGACTTGTCGAGATTTTCCCGTAACTATATTGACGGTGGAAGATACTTGGAAAAGATATTCCCACAGTTAGGGATAAGGTTCATAGCAATCAATGATTCTTATGATACCAACAAGAGCAATCCGCAGTCAGATTCTTTTATAATCCCATTCAAAAACTTAATAAATGATACTTATTGCAAGGATATATCCGTAAAAGTGCGTACTAATCTTGATGTCAAACGCAGAAATGGAGAGTTTGTAGGTGCGTTTGCTCCTTATGGTTACAAGAAAGACGAAAAGGACAAGAACAGGCTTGTTGTTGATGAATATGCAGGGGATATTGTGAGACAGATATTTTCGATGTTCAAAGATGGAATGAGCATAGGAAGTATAGCCGACAGGCTTAATGAGCTGGGTGTGTTGTCCCCTATGGAGTACAAACAATCAAATGGTAGCAATTATGAAACATCATTCCGTATGAACAACAGTGCAAAGTGGTCTTATAAGGCAGTACAGAGGATTCTTACCAATGAGGTATATATCGGAGTGCTTGTTCAGGGCAAGAGAGGAACACCTAATTATAAGGTTCACGTTATTCAGGATAAAGATGAAAGCGAATGGATCAAGGTTGAGGATTCTCATGAAGCATTGATTACTTATGATGATTTCTTGGCGGTTAAGACAATGTTATCAAGGGATACAAGGTCGGTGGCAAGTGACAGTGAAAGCAATATATTTTCCGGTTTCATTTTCTGTGCCGATTGCGGTCAACCTATGATACGCAAGGTTGTTCCCTCAAAGAATAAGAAATATCTATATTATGTATGTTCGTCACATAAAAGGCATGAGGGTTGTTCTGCTCATAGCATTAGCTGTAAGGAAGTTGAAAATGCAGTTATGGGTGCTATTAAGACGCAGGTTTCCACAATTCTTGATATTAGCAGGACTTTGGAATACATAAGCGCAATGCCCTCGTCTGATCGTATTGTTTTTAATTATGAAAAGCAGATTGAGAAACTGACAGAGGAGATCACATACTGCCGGAAGATGAAGCTAAGGACTTATGAGGATTTATCAAGCGGAGTGATCGACAAGTCAGAATATGCGGATTTCAGGAAACAATACACAGCAATGATTGATGAAAAGCAGGAGGCTCTTGTCCGTATAAAGAGGGAAATGAAAGACACAACAATCAATGGAGATACTGAAAGGGTATGGGTTTCGTTGTTCAAGCAGTATGAGAACATTCAGGAGCTTAGCAGGAGAGTGTTGATGTCCCTTATTGACAAGATATTCATATATGAGAAGCATGGCATTGGGGTTTCGTTCCGATATGGAGACGAGTTCAGCAGGGTAATGGAATACATCAATTCTTATGAATTACCAATGGCAGCAGGGGAGGTGTGACGCATGGCAAGAAAAAGCAGAAGAACACAGCAGGAAGTCATTGTGGAGCATATAGAAAGTGTATATCCCACTGCCATATATGCCCGATTATCCCTTGAAAACAGTGGAAAAGATGATGGCGGTGCTTCCATAGAGAATCAGATAGCAGTATGCAAGGAATACATTGATGAATCAGATGATCTTGAACTTATCAAGGTATATCAGGATAACGGTTGGACGGGTACAAAAATGGAACGTCCGGCATTTGAGGAAATGATGAATGATGTGAGAAAGGGCAAGATTAAGGCTATTGTTGTTCGTGATCTGTCACGATTTGCAAGGAACTATATTGAAACCGGAACCTATCTTGAAAAGGTATTCCCTGATCTGAATGTCCGTTTCATTTCCGTAAAGGAACAGTTTGACAATCTGAAGGTTGACGGAACTAATGAAAGCCTTATTGTTCCGCTGCAGAGTCTAATCAATGAGTTATATTCCAAAGATATATCAAGGAAAGTGTCGGCTGCATTAAGGGCAATGATGGAGAATGGTACTTTTCGCTGGCGTACAATTCCTTATGGGTACAAGTGGAATGTGGATCATACTAATATTGTTCCAAATGAGGAAACTGCTCAATATGTTAGGAAAATCTTTGAGTGGAAATGTGAGGGCTTAACGAATCCACAGATAGCCAAAAAGCTAAATGAAATGAACGCTCCACGTTCTGAAAAAAAGAGTTCTGCTAACTCTGAATGGAGAAGCGGAGGAGTATATTCCATATTGAAAAACCAAGCATATATAGGTGATAGGGTTTTGGGAAAGAAAAGACAAGCCTTGTATCTTGGAATAAAGGGAGAAAAACAACCTGAAAATGAATGGATAATATATGAGAACGTGCATGAACCACTTGTTTCAAAAGAAATGTTTGAAAAAGCACAATCCATTCGTGAACAGGCTTCTTTGAAAAGAAAAATATCTCTAGAATCTTCAAAGGAGAAAAGGGATAAGATAGTTGATTTGCTTGAGGGCAAGGTATTTTGTGCAGATTGTGGTTATAAAATGGGTTTCAGCAGGATAGTTCATAAATATAAAAATCCATTTGGTAGATATTTATGTTCAGGGAATGATAAGAGCAAGGATATTTGCGGAACTTCCCATTTTTATATGCAGGATAGTCTTAACAGTAAAGTTCTTGAAGCTATACGGTTGCAGGTAAAAGTAGCCTTAGACTATGAGAAGTTGATTGCTGCCATGAGTAATACTAATGCGGAAAATGCGGTAAGAAGCGGTATAAGATATGAACTTCGCAGATTATCCGGTAAGTTATCCAGTGTGCAGGTTCAGCGGAAAAGGCTTTATGAAGATTATGTAGGTGGGATTCTTGATGAAGAAGAATATCTATACGCAAAATCGGAATATGATGAACAGTATGAGATTCTTAATAAAGAACACGAATTATTAGCGGTAAAGTATCAGAAATACTGTGAAGCAATTTCATCAGAAAACAAATGGATTAGTCTTATGAAAAGTGTGCGAAATGCAAAGGTTTTAACTAAAGAACTGGCAGACGCAGTTGTGGAAAGGGTTTTCATTTATGAGGATAAGAGTATTGAAATTGTAATGAAATATCAGGATGTATTTGATACCACACAGATATATATAGAACAGATTAAGGAGGCTGTATAATGGAAGATGTAAGGATAGCGATATACATACGTCTTTCTAATGCCGATGAAGATACAGGGCATGATAAAGACGAAAGTAACAGTGTTGTCAATCAAAGAAGCCTGATAAATAGTTTCCTTGATAATCATAAAGAATTGTCCGGTTATCCAAGAACAGAGTTTATTGATGATGGGTTCACTGGAACTAATATGGATCGTCCAGCTTTCCAACGAATGATAAGTCAGATTCGTTCAGGTAAATATAATGTGTGCATTACTAAGGATTTTTCAAGGTTTGCTCGTGATTATATTGAAATGGGTGATTATATAGAGTGTATATTTCCTTTTCTCAATGTCAGATATATATCAATCAATGATAATTACGATAGTGTAGATTACAAGGGGACAACAGGAGGACTTGATGTAGTAATGCGCTCAATCGTATATGCAGCTTACAGCAGGGACTTGTCTATTAAAAGTAAAACCGGAAGAAAGCAAAACATGAAGAAAGGCAGGAGAGTTGGAGGATTTCCGGGGTATGGCTATAAGCTTGATCCCAATAATACATCAATGGATATAATTGATCCTGAAGCTGCTAAGGTAGTAAGGCGTATATTTGATGAAGCCATTGAGGGTAAATCTGTTGGAATGATAGCAAAATCATTGAACGATGATAATATCATGCCACCTGCCGAATATTTCAGAGTACATAATCCCGAATTGAAAAAATATAAGAAAACATATCATAAAAAATCAGTTTGGACTTATTACAGTGTTTATTATATTTTGAAAAGATACACTTATACGGGTGCTTCTGTGGGTGGAACAATAGAACAGAAAGCTCCTCTTAGCAAACAAATGAATTATAAGAGTATGGACGATTGGATTATAGTACCAGATATGCACGAAGCAATCATTAGTGTAGAGGAATATAACAAGGCACAAGAAGTCATTGAAAAAAAGAACAGAAAGAAAAGAGAAGTAAGGGATTATCCATTGAAAAGGCTCTTGATCTGTGGAAATTGTGGCAGAGTAATGAAGTATAATAATAGAATAATGAAATACCATTGTGTATATTTTCAAAATGGTGGTCTTGAAGATTGTAGAAAAGTACGCACAATAAAAGAGGATAAACTTGTTCAGATCGTACTTGGGGCAATCAAGGACTTTATTAAATATGCTAATGTTAATGTTGATATTCGGCAGAAAAAGTGGAATAAAGGACATTCCAAAATCGTCAATATACAGGTTACAAAAGATACTTTGGAAGTCATGAAAAACCGCAAGTTCAAAGAATATGAGAAGTATGTTTCCGGCAAATGTGATAAGGAATCATATCTGAAAGCAAAGGCTGATATTGATAAACAGATTAGTGAGTTGCAAATGAGCTTGAAAGAACCTATGGTGGCAGTTGAGCATGACGATCAGGAAGAAGAATATAATATTGCTGAATTAAGTTCTGTATGCAGAAGATTCGCAGAAGCAGACGAATTAACTCACGATATGGCTAAGGCATTTGTAGATAATATTATTGTCTATCCGGATAATAGACTTGAAATAAAATGGAGATTCAATGATTGCTTTATAGATAATCAATCTCAATTGCCCAATTCATTTTATGAAATAAAAAAATAATTACAATTTTTTTTAGATTTTACTTGACACAAGCAGATATAGAGATGCCGTATATAAGTGGTCTGGAAGTGGCCCAAAAGATTATAGAGATGAGACCGATGACAAATATCATCTTTGTTACAGGTCATTCAAAGTATGCCTTAGATGTTCTCGAATTGTATGTAAGCGGGTTCCTGATGAAGCCTGTTAGTGAGAAGAATATGCGTAAGGCAGTAGATAATCTACGTTATCCGATAAATGAGCTTAAAGTGAAATGTTTTGGTCATTTTGAGGTCTTATATGCCGGTAAGCCGGTTAAGTTTGGTCGTTCACAGAGCAAGGAGGTATTTGCTTATCTGATCGATAAACAGGGAGCTTTTGTGACTGAGGATGAGATAAGATATCTTCTCTGGTCTGAAGAAGAGGACACCGAGAAGAAGAGAAAGTATGTCAGAAATATCATTAGCGATATCAGAACCACGCTGAAAGCGTGTGGCGTGGATGACGTAATAATTAATGACAATAAGTCCGGCTACGCAGTAAATCGTAAGAAATTCAATTGTGATCTGTACGATTATCTTGATGGAAAAATTATTTTGGATTCGGTAAATGAAGGGAAATATATGGAACAGTTTTCGTGGGGGGAATACTTAATGTGATTCGAATTCCATATTAGGTATATTTAATTCAATTAATTATTTATATGTATCTTGAAGTGTAATATTTGCTGTGGGCAAAAGAGTTTATATATGTTGACAAAACCAATATGATTGCTTACATCAATTCTGTTGTTAAGACAAAACAGAAGTATATGTGTGTGTCAAGACCAAGAAGATTTGGGAAGACCATGGCAGTAGATATGCTTTGCGCCTACTATGGAAAAGGAGAGAGCAGGGAGCTGTTTGCAGACAGGAAGATATCAGAGTGTGAGAACTGGAATAAATACATTAAAACGAAATATTTTCACTTTATTAGATTTTTTATCAAATATGTAAAATTTGTGGCAGATTTGTGGCATAGGGTGTGATATAATATTTCAACTATTAAGGTTTATGAACTAAAAGACGATATATTAACATAAGAGTCTTTTGAACCAAAAGATAAACTAAGAAAGGATGGAGAAACTATGATAGGGATGTCTTTATGGAGAAAGGAAAGGTATGGAAGAGTATTGAGAATGCTCTTTACACTGTGCATGGTCATCGGAATGGGTATGTTGATATCGCCGATTGATGCGAAAGCGTTGAAAACAAGAACGGACGCTTTGAATATCAATAGCTTTACTTCTGATGAAAGTAATGCAGATGAGGGGTGGAGCTGGAACAATACCGCTCTGACGCTTACACTTGAGAATGGTTTTACACTTAATTATACTGCGGGGTTGGAACCTGCTATTACGATAAACCCTAATTCAACCATCATTCTTAAGGGTAATGCAGTAATCAATTCTAATAACAAAGGAATTGAGACTACAGGTAATCTGACCGTTAAGTCTGAGGAAGGCGTGAATGGTTATCTGGAGATTAACCTTAGAGCAAAAGGCAGTAGTGGAGTATACTATTATGGTGTAGACCTTGTTAATCCAGACGGTGAATCGGGAAGAAAGCTTACCATTACAGATAATTCTATTTTGAAGATTGATGGTAGTTTGGGAGACGGCTGTATCTTTTGTTCGGCTTTAAAGTATGTTGAAAATACGACAAATCCATTACTAAGTGGTAACCAGATTGTTCCATCCGAAAACCATGCTTCTCTTGAAGTTACGGAAAAAAGTGCTGTTCAGCTCATTCATGGAACATCTGTGGCAAGCGGATTCAATCTCAAAACCAATATGAGTGATGCGACCAATGAAAGAGTCCTTTTCATTAACGGTTCTGCTGGAGCAGCAAATCCGACACTTGAGGTGAAATCAAGTAATGGAAAGGATATCTCTACTACAACTCCTTCATATACTAACATCACTATGCTGTCATGTTCCATCGAGGGAACTCTAAGCGGCGACAATGCATATAATTTAACATATAATGGAACAGATCATCCAATCCTTCTTAATTTAGATAAAACCCTTCTTAAAGAAAAGTTAGGCATTGACCCTATTAAGGTTACACCTGCTAATTTTACTTATTATGTGTCTTCAAACAGTGAATATCTTAATAATACCTCTGATTACAGAGAAAAAGAGATAACTGCGAAAGAAACGCAGTATAATAGTTTTGATTACGAGAAAAACAGCGAATTGATTAATGCTGCAACATATACTCTGTCATATAATAATTTAGAATTTGCTACATTTAAGATTGACCAGAGAGAAGTTGAAATCAATGGTCTTAAAGCTGTCGATAAGGTATATGACGGATCTGATAAAGCCGCAATTGATTATAGTGGAATGACTACAGTATGTACAAATGTCGGAACGAATACTGTCGGTATAGTAGATGCTGATAAGAATGCAGACGGTTCATACATAAAAGATTGTATAACTCCATGCGCAAAAGCTTATTTCCTGACACTTTATCAGAATAAAGGAACGGGAAATGGAATAGAGGGACTCTTTAATGACGCCAAGACATATTACATAAGTGCCAATGTGGAATATGTTGGTGGCGGTACTGCTGCCTTAAGTGATGTGGCTGTCAAGCAGGTATATATAGATAATAATACGGATACAAGCGGAATTGCAATAGGCATTACCCTTGGTAATCCTAACTATAAGGTGCATGTTCCAAGCAGTGATACCAATGTGAAAAAAAGTCAGATACAGTGCTCTGCAAAGATTAAGCCAAGGTCGCTTACTAATACTACTAATGTTTCCTATACATTGAGTCACGAAACAGTCAAATACAGAAAAGATGGATATACAGAAGGTAAGGATGCTACGGCAGATATCTACGTAACAATTACGGATAAATCATCAAAGACTGCATCAGCACCGGAAGGCTCATATACACCATATACACTTGTGCCGGATGTTGATTACATTATGAATCCTAATGTCAATAAGTTGTACGAAGTGGATGAATATGAAATCGAGATAACAGGTGACGGTAACTATACAGGAACCATCAAACCTAAGTGGTCTATCGAACGTGCAGTAAGAGAAGTGACAATTAATACAGCTGACACAAGAATATATGATGGCAGTCCGTATACTATTGCGGCTAATACAGGGGCAACAGATACTCCTGATTTCAACTATATAGTTAACGATAAATCAAACGAATTGAATGTTACCGGTTCATTAGAAGACAACTCCAATCTTCTTATCGCATATAACGGAACCGCTAATGATGGCACTGTCTATACAGACAGTCTCACAGCTCCGAAAGAAGCAGGTACTTATACTGTCAGTGTTTCCGTTAAGGAGACAACACATTATACGGCTGCTTCTGCATCGAAAGAGTTTACGATATACAAGAGAACAGTAGCTCTTGACTGGTTTTTAGATGATGGTGAGGTTGACGCTAATACCAAAAGACCGGATTCTGATGCGATTACCTATAATGGCAAAGATAAAAATTACAGAGCGGTTGTTACTAATGCGGTTACGGGCGAGACGGTTAATGTCGATCAGATAGTATACAACGGAACGGCTAAGGACGGCAAGGCTTATAATAACAGTACCACTGCACCGAAAGAGGCAAGTGATGGTAATTATAGCGTTAAGGCAACCAAGCTTTCTGACGAGAATAATTATACCCTTGAAGACACAAAGGCTAATCCTACACCTTGTCCGGCTCACAACTTCACGGTCGAGCAGAAAGAAATATCCATAACCTATGATCTGCCTGAGAAACCATACACCTATGATGCAACAGAGCATATTCCGACATGGGAAGTAGGTAATCTTGTTGAAGGAGATACATGTAAGGTAACAGACTATTCTCTTTTGGGAAAAGATGTATTTGATGCAGATTACACTAAGGCAACAAAAGCAATTAATGCTACCAAAGAAGGAAGTGCGGTGACAATAACAGCAACAGCTATTGATAATACCAATTACAAACTTCCTGCATTAGATAATCGTAAAGCAGAATATAAGATTGTTCCATTGGAGCTTACAAGTCTTACAGTGGGTACATGGAATAGCCATGCTGCCGAAGACGGTCTTAATATCTGGGCGGCAAAGACAAGTTATACCGGAGCCCTTCAGGAGCCTAAGATAATGTGGGATTCACCGGACGGTGAAAAGGAGCTTAAGAACAATGCTCCAAAGCGTACAAAATATGATAGTTATACTGATGCACAGAAGGATGTGTTGGTTGGAGGGTATAATGCTTCCCTTTCGACAGAAGCACTGGCATATTCTAACAAGACTCTTTCGGCTGATGATAGCTTAAAGGGATATTATGTAGAAATAACAGGAACCAATAATTTTGCCGGAACAATCAAGATTCCATGGAATGTTGAGATGCTTGAAAGCAAGATTACAATAACCAATTATGAAGCGACAGGAACGACTCCTTATACAGTTACATATGGAACGGCACTTCCGGAGATAGAATTTACTTATACTAATGAGGATATAAGAAAGGATTCCGAGAAAAAGCCTGAGGAGTATGTTGAATATACCTACACAGGTATTATGAAAAACGGTAAGGAATACGGAAAGACAGACGTAGAGAAGAAAGCACCTACTGAAGCCGGAGAATATGAAGTGACTGCAACTCTTGAAGGGACACAGCATTATACGGAAAGTAAGACGACAAAGAAATTCATCATCGCTCAGAAACCTGTAACAATCCTTTCTGATGTTACCGTTTATGACAAAGAGTATGATGGCAGTGATGACGCTCAACTTGACTTTACCGGATTTAAAGAGGAAAGTTGGGATGGATTACTTGATAAAGATAAAGCAGCTGTTAAGGAAGCTCTTTCCGGTGTGGCAAAAGACTCGAAGGGTTATATAACATACACTGCTAAGTTTGCAGCGGACGACAAGACTGTGGCAAAGGATGTTAAGTGGGGCAAAGATAAAGCTCTTAAGAATGTCGTTGAAGAAAAGGATGTTAATATAAGCGCATTTGCAATTGATTATGCAGCTATTACCGCTGAAAACAAAGAAAATCTTGATGTATTAAGTAACTATGTGATAGCTTCAACAGGCAATCCGTCAACTGCTAAAGCAAAAATAACACCCAGACAGATAGGTGTTTCAGGCATTACCGCCAAGGATAAGGTCTATAACGGAAGCAAGGACGTTGAATTAGTAATTCCTGATAATATGATTGACGGAGTGGTTAAGGGAGAGAAATTAAGCCTTAACATAATCGGAGAATTTAAAGATACTAAAGATGCATCAGGCAAAGATGTTGCAGCCAAAGACGTTCTCGTAGATGGCGGAAAGCCTGCCGCTAAGACGGTTTCCCTTATATATGATAACGATAGTATTACTGCAGGTGATGACGCTACTATTGCAGCTAACTACAAGCTGAAGGTCAAGGTTGGTGAAGATGGTAAAGTAATCACAGATGCAAAAGGTATGGAGGTTGTTGACGACACTGCTGTTCAGCAGACCACGAACGCAACCATAACTCCTGCAACCCTTAAGATTAATGGTGTTAAGGCAGAGAACAAGACATATGACGGAACACCTAATGTTACCCTTGTCTGGGATGACAAAACTACATCTATAACCGGAGTATGTTCAGGTGATGCGATTGAACTTGATAATACAGTCAACAGCGGAGCCGTTGGCTGGACTGCGGATAGCTACAGTGATGCTGATGTTGCTGTTAATAAGTATGATGAAGTAATTGATAAGACAGGAACGATCACATCTGCGGAATATGATATTCTTGCAAAAGGAGGACTCAAAGGAGTCTTTAACCCTGATAACTACAAAGTGGCTGATATAACTTATACAGGTAAGATCAATCCTAAGAAGATAAGCGGAATTACATGGTCCTTTGACAAAGACAGCTTCTCTGATCTGGCAGAAGATGCGAAGCTTCGCTGCTCATCATCTTATACGGTAGATAAGAAGAACTTAGAACAGATACCTAAGGCTGCTTTTGAAACAGAAAGTGGAATTAGCGCAGGCGAGCTGTGTGAACCTGTTGTTAAGTACTATTCTGCAGCAGACACAGAATTTGCTAATCCGATTAATGAAGTTGAGATTTCGATAGAGACGGTTGTTAAGGAAGAGACTACAGACGCAGAAGGAAATACAACGGTTGAAGAGAGTACGAAAAAGACTCCGACAGGAATATATACTCCACTGCCATATCTGGAGGATAATGGAGAGTATGTTGCCAAAGTGGTATCAACAACTAATGCTAACTATGTTGTTGACGAAACTGCCGGCGATCTGACCAAAGCATTCGTATACGATTCTGAAGCGGATTCCTCAGACCTTGCGATCACTAATTATCAGAGAGTTAACAATAAGCCGTATACAGTAACTTACGGAGAAGTGCTTGATGAGGTTGAATTGTCATATAATAACAGTGATATTGATAAAGAAGATGCTGCAACCAAGGCTTCACATTTCACATATAGATATACGGGTAAGGCGTTAAATGGAGAAAGCTATGACAGTGATAAGGCTCCTGTTAATGCCGGAAGCTATAAGTTGACGGTTGCTCTTGAGGCGACTGAGCATTATGCAGCTTCTGAAGCTTCGACAGCATTTATTATAGAACCGAGAAGCGTGATTATTATACAAGGCGTATCTGTAGAAGATAAAGTATATAACGGAACGGATAAGGCTACGCTCAATTTCAAGAATATTGTATTTGATGATATTATTGCAAGCGACGACGAAGCTATAAGTAAATTGTTTGCTGAGAATCCTGAAGATTATATTCGATATAAAGCAACATTTGAATCAAAGGATGTTAACTATAATGACGATAACGGAACTGCTGACAGAAAAGTAACAGGTATGAATGTAGCGGCAGGTGATTATTCATTCATATATACCGAGACTACGCCGGCAATACTTTATAACTACAGTATTGCCAAGGAAGGTAATATGAGTTCATTATACGGCAAGATTATGCCGAGACCGATTACCGTTACAGGAATCAAGGCAGTTGATAAACAATATGACGGTAATGATAACGCAGAACTTGACATTACCGATGTTCAATATGCAGGCAGACTCAAAGGTGATACATTTACGATAGAGGCAGAAGGAAAGTTCACTGTAACAGGTGATGAGACAAAAGCATCAGACGTGACCAGAAACAAGGATGGTGCTGTAGTAAATAAGAATGTTTCCATAACTATTAAGAAGTTTGTTGCAGGAGATGATGCGACATTAATAGGTAACTATTGTCTTGCTGATGAAGGTCAGCAGAACGAGGCGACTGCAAAGATTACACCTATTGAGTTTACATCAGCAAAATGGATCTTTGACGAGAAGAAGAATCTTCCGACAGCCGTATTTGACAATGTTACAACGGGCGGTGCTTCTTCAGTAGCGCAGTTAAAGTATTACACGGCTTCGGACACGACATATAAGAATCCGATAGAAGTCGGTAAACTTAATGCAGGAGATTCATATGTGGCAAGAATAGAAGGCTGCAGCGATATCAACTGTCAGGTGTCTGATAACTTTAAGAATCCTATATATCCGTTTGTTTACGGTAAAAAGACAGAGACTGCAGAAGTTGTTGCTAAGAAAGCACCGACCGATGAGGAGAAGGCTGCCGCAGTGCTGGCTCTTGACGATAAGCTTTCGTTAACTTTAAAGAGCAACAAATTAACATTTAATTGGGGAACAGTTAAGGATATTGACGGTTATAAAGTGTACACTGCAACCGCCAAGAACAAGTTCGGAACACCTGTTAAAGTAACTAAAACTTCCTATACATATTCAGTCAATAAGAATAAATACAACTATGTATACGCAGAAGCATACAGGATTGTGGACGGCAAGGAAGTTGTTGTAGGTAAGAGTAAGACACTTATATGGAGCGGAAGTAAGACAAAGGGTTATAATGCCAAGAGTGTTAAGGTCAAGAAGAAAAAACTGACGGTCAAGGTTAAGAAGAAAGTATCAGCTAATGCTTCAATCAAAGTAACAAGAACCGTTAACGGAGTTAAGAAGACATCGACCATAAAGGGCAAGAAAGCATATCTTACTTACTGGTCAACCAACAAGAAGATTGCAACAGTTTCTTCGTCAGGTAAGATCAAAGGTGTCAAGAAAGGCAGCTGTTATATCTATGCTATGGCAAGAAATGGTAAGAAACAGAAGATTAAAGTCACAGTAAAATAATGAAGGAGCATTATTTTCGGAAAGAAAGGAGTCAGGCATATGAAGAAAACAGTAAGGCGCTTACGACAATTGTTGTGCTATATTCTTGTTTTCAGCATGGTCATATCAGCATTTGGTCCAGCTGCGACTGCAAGTGCTGCGGCTAAGGTTGCGCTTAACCAAAAGAAGGCAACAATCTTAGTTGGAGAAAAAACCAAGCTTTCGTTAAGCGGCGCTGATATATCCAAGGTGTCAAGTAAGAATAAGAAAATAGCAACGGTTAAAAAGGATGGCACTGTGACCGGTAAGAAAGCGGGCAAGACAACTATAACCGTTACCGGTTCTAATGGAAAGAAGTATAAATGCAAAGTGAAAGTCAAGATCGGGCTTACGAAGACGAAGCTTAATCTGACCAAGGGCGCATCTTATACGATCACGCTTAAGGGCAAGAATGTTAAAAAGGTTACTTCTGCGGATAACACCATTGCCGAAGCCAAGAAGAAAGGCAAGAATTCGGTAGTTATATCTGCAAAGAAGAAGGGTACGGTCAAGATCAAGGTCAAAGGTAAGAACAGAAAAACCTACACCTGTACCGTAACTGTAGAAGAGCCCGCCATTAACAGGACAGATATAACTCTTGCAAAAGGGGATAAGACAACTCTTAAGATATCTGACACAACCCAGACAGTTAAGTGGGCCGTAAGGTCAGACAAAATCGCAAGTGTCAAAGACGGAACGGTTGAAGCACTCGCTTCAGGTAATACCACGGTTGTTGCCACTGATGAAAGTGGAGCAAGCTATACCTGTATAGTAAGGGTAGAAGAACCGAAGATGCCTGCGTCAGAACTGTATTTGCAGGCAGGACAAAGTGTTGAGCTGCATCTTGCAGATAATACCCAGAATGTTACCTGGAGTTCAGACAAGAATGATGTGGTATCTGTTGATAACAAGGGCACTGTTACCGCGAAGTCAGCAGGAAAGGCTATAATTACAGCCAAGGTCGACAGTGGTGCAAAATATACTATTACCATCAATGTTACGGGAAGTATTGACAGTTCGGATAATAAGAAGAATCAGTCTTCCGATGATAAGAAGGATGATAATAAGGACGACCAAAAGGATGAAGGTCAGAACAAAGATCAGGGTGACGAGATTGGCGGGGATGACCCGGACTCAAATCCTGCGGATACTGTAATAGAAGAAGGCGAAGAGAATATCTATGTCAACTTCCTGGATAGTGATGGAAGTGAAATGAAGGCACAGCTGGTTGCTAAGGGAACAATGATCGGTGACCTTCCAAAGCCTGAATATACTGATGACAGAATATTCTTAGGCTGGTATTATGACAAGGATTATTCTATGCCTGCAAAGGATACTGATGAGATAACCGAGACCATAATACTTTATGCCAAGTCATCAAATATGATGATAGAGACTCCTGAAGAAGTTCAGAAGATTACGGCGATCGAGGATGCTGATGCCGATTACACATTGACTATCAGGTCTACTGATACCAGTAAGACTGCCAAGGATATTCTTGATCTTATTACGGTAGTTAATGTTTCGCATATGGACTCGTCGGATCCTGATAAAAACGATCCTAACAACATATATCAACAGAAAGAGAATAATGTTGAAATTACGGGTTCTAATGGTGTATTTACCTTAAAGGGTAAGCATTTTGTAATCAGTGAGTTGGACGACGGCTTTGAGAAAGGCTCAAGCTATGCCATAAAGCTGCCGGAACTTGCTGATGGCGATAATGATTATATTTTCTTTGACGGACAGCCGAAGTCTGTCCGCGAGTATGATATTTCCGTAGCTCAGAAAGAAGTTACTAACATGACGTTGGGCGACAATGTAGTGTCAATTTCCTTAGATGAGTTAGACGGAATATATGACAGCAATGGTAAGGACAACAGTAAGATTGTAGACAGAACATACTATGAAATGGATGAGAACGGTAATACTACCGAAGTGGAAGATATAAGCGGCCATTTTGTGCTTACGGGTCCCAAAGCTTCAGAAGTGAAGGTGGGAAGTACCATAGCGCTTTATACAGGGATGGATCCTGCTGCCGCATTATCCGATCCTGAAAAGTATGATGCAGATAAGAATAATCACATTACATATCTCTTCATTAACAAGATTGATGGGGATAAATATTACTATGGCAATGCAGATCTTACGGATATTATCAAGATGCCTGAGATTCTTCCTTTGCCTGCCGGTGCAGATCTTGAACTTGATGATCTGGATGACACATTAGAAGTATTTGTATCTGACCTCAACTGGTCGGATGACATCTATTCTAATATTAAGTTAAATGCCGACACGACAGTAGACGAGGGCGATTTCTTAGCACTCTACACGGGTGAGTATGGAACCGACGATATGGAGCAGGTAGGCTCTTATCAGGAAGTATTGTCTGTAAAAGATGGCGGTAAAACATTGAATCCTGTAGGCGATGAATGTGATTATGTTATCATTACCGTGAAGAAAGCAACATTAAGTGATATTGCAGAATCGGGTGATACCAACTATTCACGTCCTATTGATGCAATGGATTATATCTCGGAGGAAAAAGCCGAAGAGATAGAAGAGCAGACAATCAAGGATGCCAAGGAAAGCGGATTTGTTGAAGAGGCGGGAGAATATCTTGCCAAGGCTGCCATGGCAACGGAAGGATTTACTACTCTTGAGGGAGTAAAAGCCATTGACGGACTGGAAAACTTCAGCTATGAGATAATGGATTCCAAGAATGATGCCATAGATGATGCATGGGATGCGCATGATCAGGCTGCGGGTATGTATGACAAGTATAAGGAATACTCTAAGCAGTATAAGGAGATGATGGAGACATACAAGCAGTTCTTTGACGAGGGCGGAGATGATGATGATGGTAATGTCGATGTCAGCTTAGAAGATATTGATGCGTCAATCACCAGAGGTGAACATCTTGACGGTGGTCTCGGAGTACGTCTGTATGTTGAATTCAACGTGGAGGTTACCATTCCTAAATTCTCTAAAGATCTCAGTGAAGACGAGAAGAAGGAAGATGGTGACAAGAAGGACGGTGACAGCAAAGACAGCGACAGCAAAGACAATGACAAGAAAGACAGTGACAGCAAGGATGGGGACAGCAAAGATAGCGACAAGAAAGACGGCGACAGCAAGGACGGCGATAAGAAAGACGAGAAGAAGGATGACGACGAAGAGGCTGAAGAGGCTAATAAGCTGAATATCAATATCAAGGCAGAGTTTATTCAGGAAGTGCTTCTTGAAATGGGCTTCAATGCGAAGATTGAATGGAAGACCATAGGATTTATTCCTTATCCTGCGGATGTATTATTTATACCGAGCTTCACGACCGGTACATATACGGGTGTTAACGTGTATGCGACAGCAGCAACCGGTACGGACGACGGCTTTGGCGATTCCATCCTTGACGATCATACTACAATAGTCAAGGATATATCTACCGAGCTAAAGAATCTGTTAGAAGCGGATGCCGCGGAAGATGAGGACGATGCCGAGGATGTAATGAACTGGCTGGCGGTGAAGTATCAGGAGATGTTAGATACGGAGCATGATGCCGTTACACTTGTGGAGATAACGCTGTTCAAAGCAGAGTATGAGTTATTCCCAGGTATTGTGAAGTTCGGACTTGAAGTGAAGTTCCAGGTAACGGTGGATGTTGTTGTTTCCCTTGGTGTGGAATTCTTCAACATTCAGAAGAAGAAGACGATATATACCATTCACGTTGTTAAGGGTAAATGTACCTCAGAGACGATAGAACTTATACCGTCAGAAATTGATTTCAAGTTCTATGTCATGGGATTTTTGGAGATTAAGGTCGGCTTTGAGATAGAACTGTCATTAGAGCTGGTGGAAGGGTTCTTAGGTAAGGCTTCACTTACGATAGGTTTAGGAGTATATCTTGACCTGTATGGATTCTTCTATTATCACGTTAACATACTGAAAGGTAAGAAGACGGAGAATTCAGCCGGTGCTATGTATGTAGAGTTAGGTATATACATTGAGGTGGGTGTCGGAGCCCAGGTCGGCAAGAATGTCAAAGGTATCAAGGGAAAGATTGCTTCATGGGATACTACTCTTTTCGAGGCGACGTTCCCGTTAAAGAGCTGGGGCGCAGAAGAGGTTCCTCTTAATTTCAAGGTTATTCAGGATGATATACCGGACATCGAGCTTCACCAGTATGTTACCAAATTCGTGATTCCTGACGAGTACTATGAGGTCACGACTATGTCTATGCAAGAGGGCGAGCTTGGTAAGAATACATACGAAGACGAGTGCTATGGAGTGGATTTCTCTAATAATTCATTTGTATATGATGAGAATACGCATACTATAAGCTTAAGAGACGGCTATAAGGAGATGGAGGCTGAATGTACGGCTACCCTTTACTTCAAGAAGGGATATGTGCCTCTCTCATATGCCAAAATGTACAGAACAATAGATATCACATGGGATAATTATCTTGACGGATATGCAATCACTCCTTATTCAGAAGGAGGTTCATATGTACCTGCTGTGATTAGCAAGGTTGATGGAGCAATTACCAGACCAAAGGATCCGGTCAAGAAGGGTTATGATTTTGCCGGCTGGTATCTTATAAAGGATGAGAATGGCGTTGATGTCAAGACGGATACGAAGTATGAGTTCCCGGCAACTATGCCTGCAGAGAGCGTTAAGATATATGCAAAGTGGACGCCTGCTACGAACACACCGTATTATGTTAAATATTATCTTGAAGATCCTACTGTGGCAGGAGAATACATCTACGACGGCAAGAAGAGGTTCACGGGTACCACCAATGAAAATGTTACTCCTACACTTTTTGCTGCGGGAGAATACAGAAGTGATTATGATACACTTTCGGCAGATGAGAAGAAGAATTATCAACAGTATGAGTACTCTTCAAAGAACAAGCCTACTGTAGAGATTCTTCCGGACGGTTCGGCTGTCCTTAACTGCTATTATGACATCAAGAGAAGTAAGACTACATTTACTAAAGGTGATAAGGGTAGTGCAGCAGATGTGACCTTGACTACCAAATATGGCGATTACATCTACGCGCCTGAGATTGCGGCAGCGGGATACCAGTTTGCAGGCTGGAAAGACACCGCAACCGGTAAAACTATCACTGTAGACGATTTAACTAAGGCAAGCGGCGACAATGCGGAAGCTCTCGGTTGCATCGGAGTTGCTGATGGTTCTAATACAACTTACGAAGCTATGTGGACGGAAAGAACAGATATTCTTTATCGTATTGAGTATTATGTTCAGCAGACAAGCGGAACTTATACAGTTCAGGCAATTAATTATGGTCAGGCGGCAGCGGGAACCAAGTTGACTGAAACTGCTGTAAGAGGACTTAACGTGACAACGGATATATTACAGCCTGACGGAACATATAAGGAGACTACGGGAACGGCTGACAGTCTGTTTATAGATACGAGCGGCGGTGTAAGTACCACAATGTTTGACTCTATGACTGTGGATGGAGAAAATGTTACTGAGACTTCTGTCAAGGCAGATGGTTCAACGGTTATTAAGGTTCGTTACAAACGCAATCAGTATACCATTACCCTTGCAGGTTCAGGACCTGATGATGTCAGCGGAGTATACACCGATTACAATGTATGTGCAGGTGGCAAGATGGCTCTTCCTACACCTTCAAAGGAAGGTTATACATTCTTAGGTTATAAAGATGAGAATGGTGTCGACGTTCCGGTCAAAGCTGAAACCGGATTCTATGTGGTAGAGAATGTTAATGCAAATGCAACATATATATCTAAGGGATTCAAGCCTAACAGTTATACGGTTAAGTATGATGCCAATGGCGGAACAGTGGGAGTAAACGAGCAGAACTTTATATATGATGTTGAAGGCGAGTTACCTGTTCCTACAAGAGATGATTATACATTTACAGGCTGGAAGGATTTGTCTACCGGTAATATATATAAGGCTGGAGAGAAAGTTAAGAATATTACCTCGAAGGAGAATGGAGAGGTTAATCTTACAGCAATATGGGAGCTTACGGGCTACAATGTAACTTATGTTCTTGATGGTGGAACGATAGCAGAAGGTCTTAATCCGGATACATATATTCCGGGTGCGCCGGAGACACCGCTTAACTATCCTGTCAGGGAAGGATACACATTTGACGGTTGGTATGATAACACCAATCCGATAATAAGTCTTCCAAACGGCAACAAAGAGGGTGACATTACCTTAACTGCACATTGGAAAGCTAATACGGATACTCCGTATACAGTTAATCATTATACAGAAAATGCTTCAGGTGACGGAAAGACATTGGTTGATTCAGAGACATTAACGGGAACTACCGGAGAAGAGGTTACACCTGCTGTTAAGAGTTACGAAGGATTTGGTGTGCCTGAGACAAAGACTGTCACTATAGCAGGCGACGGTTTGACAGTTGTAGAATATGTATATACAAGAAATACATATAATCTGACAGTTAATCTTGATGGCGGTTCGTATGCGGGTGATGCCGATAAGACAGAGTATCAGCTTCCTTATGGAGCTGTTATAGAGACACCTGTTAAGGATGGTTATATATTTACCGGATGGATGAATGGAGGAACAGCATATACTTCACAGACAATGCCGGCAGACAGTATTACTCTTACGGCTACCTGGCAGGCTGATACTGTACCTTGTGCAGTAGTTGAATACTACAAGCAGGATGTTAACGGTAAATATACAATACTTGCTGACAGAGAGATAA
This sequence comes from Lachnospiraceae bacterium, assembly GCA_017469275.1. Taxonomy (GTDB): domain Bacteria; phylum Bacillota; class Clostridia; order Lachnospirales; family Lachnospiraceae; genus CAG-590. Next base: position 10,189 of record JAFUGT010000053.1, on the reverse strand, counting down.
TAACAGGTACTGAAGGAGAGACAGTTACACCTGAAATTAAGGAATACGAAGGATTTACTGCTCCTGAAGTAAATGAGATTACTTTGACGGCAGGTAATAAAGAGCCGGTTAAGCTTAATTACGATAGAATCAAACATACGGTAACATGGAATCTTAACGGCGGAACGGCAGTCAATGATTACACAACAGGAGAAGTATATTATGAGCAGGCTATAATCGCACCTATCCTTAAGAAAGCCGGTTATACTTATACATGGGATAACGGTCAGCCTATCGGATATATGGGACTTGAAGATATCAGCTTTAAGGCATCATGGACTCCGGTCAAATACAGGGTAGCATTTGATCCTTTAGGCGGAGAGCTTGAAGGTGAGATGGAACGTGAGGTCTTAAACGGAGAGGCGTACGGAGAGCTTCCGACTGCAACGAATGACCATGCGGAATTCATCGGCTGGTTCGACGCTAAGGAAAATGGCAAAGAGATTAAGGCTGATACTGTTATGGAAGGCAAGACAGACCATGTTCTGTATGCAGGTTGGAAATATCAGGAGGCAGAGATAACCTATAACGGTCTTGAGGGTGTAAGCAATGCATCTGCATTCCCGAAGACCTATAAGATAGGTGAAGGCGCGACGATTACGATCCCTGAAAAAGACGGATATGTATTCCTGGGCTGGAATGTAGGAGACAGTACAGAGCTTACCACAGAGTATGTGATTTCTGAGGATATGACAGAGAATGTGGTTCTTACGGCTAACTGGGAGGTTAAGACATATACACTTTCACTTTACAGCTCAACAGGATTATATCTTGTTAAGAATTATGAGAGCGGAGCAGACCTTTCAAAGGTAACATTGCCAAGATATACAGGTTACAAACTTACAGGCTGGAAGGTTCTCCAGACAGATGAGATTATAGATAAGCTTCCTGCAACTATGCCTGCAATGGATTATACATTGGTAGCACAGTGGGAAGAGTATGTATATAAGGCTAATTATCACAATCTGCCGAATGATGTTACAATGGATGCAATAACCTGGAAGGTCGATGATAGCCCGATGGTTGTACAGCCGCCTGCTAAACGTACAGGATATGACTTTGGCGGATGGTATCTGAGTGATAATGAATGGGAGACTGCAGGAGCGCAGCCGGTTGAGAAACTTAATCCGGTAGCGAAGGATGTAGACCTCTACGCACACTGGATAGCGAAGACCTATAAGATCAACTATTACTTCAATCAGGGCACTGCTACGATTAATGGTTCTGATACGAGTAAAGAATTTTACGAAGGTAACGGTGAAGATAATGTATTCACCTATGACGGAACAAAGGCACTGCTTACTCAGTCAGAACTTGGACTTACAAGAGACGGATATACATTTATGGGATGGGCTGAATCAGGCGATTCCGAAACTGCACAATATAAGGACGGTGACCGGTTTACTAAGGGCAATCATCCGCTGTTTACAGATAATGGTATAACTAACCTGTATGCTGTATGGAGTCCGATTACATATACCATCACTTATGAGTCTGTTGCTGTGGGTGCCGGTGGTAATAGTGCGGATAACCCGACAAGCTACAATATAGAGTCTCCTAATGCGACGATTAAGTCACCGACAGATATCGAGGATGGTTATCAGTTCGTCGGATGGGAGCTTGGAACAGATAATACGGAGATTAAGAATAATCTGTCTGCTGACGGCAAGGTGGAAAGCGCTGAACTTAAGCTTATGGGAATCAGTGGCAACATAACCCTTAGAGCTAAGTGGGCTTATGCAGGAACCTTCGACCTTTCAATAAAAGGAACGCCGGTAGCTACGCCTGAAAATGACGGCTCGACATCAACGACATATACAATAACGCGTTCTATTCCGTCAGGAATTAATGTTTCACAGGATAAGCAGAGGGTATACTTCCGTACCGTTAACGGTACTGCCGTAGGCGGAACTGTTGAGGTTACAGGCGTAGGAGCCGGAGCCGCTGAGGAAAATAAAACTTCTGCCAATAACTTCAAGCATGTAGGTGGTAATGGTGTATATGCACTGTTCGGTGGTAAGGTCGAGGATGCCAAAGGAGAACCAACGGCAGAATACGAGAAGCCGACAGTTAAGATTAATACAGAGAGCACCACAGGTACTGTAGATTCAAGCGGTAAAGCATCCGTGGAATTCAAGGTTACTAAGGAGCGAGCCGCAATCAGGTATTATGGAGATTCAATACCGGGACAGACCAATGGTACATTCGCTCATCAGTATAACTATACCGGAACAACTATAAGGTATTATACGGTTGAATTATATCGTATAGAGAGTGTGGGCGGTATCGTAACAGGTACATATGGTACCAGAGAAGTTAAGAGGACCATGACAATGCCGAGTGCTAATATTATAGGTTCGACAGTCTATAATGATTTTACGAAAGTATTTGGATCGGGTCAGTCTACGGCAAGACTTGAAGATTGGTCCGGTGATGACTCTGACCATTATGCCTGCTATTCGATGACCGAAAATGAGGATGATAGTGATAAGAAGTTCGCAGTTCCAGAGAATGGTTATACGACCGGAGAGTCTATATATGACAGGTATGATGAGCGAGCTAATTATCTGAAGCAGGCAATCGGCGATAGGGATGTAAAATTCAAGTACCAATATCATGGAAGATGCCGAGATGATGATGGTTCTGACAAGTTCCACATGCACTGCTATCTTGGAGATATCAGCCTGCCTACGAATTACCTGAATCTTTCTAATGGTGAAAATTGGACATGGAGCGGCTGGACTTCTACGAGCAGCTATCTGACATGGGATAATCTAAAGGGTCAGATTAGAGTCGGCGGCTATGCGGATGATGTTGACTGGGTATTTGATTACTATAACTTCGGTATCAGTTTCAATGATACTAAGGGACCTGATCAGGTGGGAATCGCACCTGCGGCAACTGCCGATTACAAGGCAGGAGATAAAGTAAGATTCTCGGTAATATATGATGAGGTTCTCGCAACAGTAAGCAATCCTACGGTTGATACAACTAAGTTTGAAAAATATATGCCGCTTACGGATGTCAAGTATGTTGACGGTAAAGGAACCAATGTACTTGTATTCGAGGGTACAGCAACCAAGAACTTCAGCAATACTACATGGCCCGGTGGAACAGATGAAGCCGGTAAAGACTATGGTGCAAGCGGTACTAATGCAGAGCTTATGAAAATCAAGCCTGTCAACGGTGGAATTGTCAAGGATATGAAGAATAATGCTGAAACCTATCCTGCTAATTAATAATAATTGTATATGTAGCAACAATTAACTAATTATTAATCAGTTCAAAGAAAGCTCAAAGGGCATTTGCTGTAAGTAGCAAATGCCTTTCGGGCTACAACATTATTTGGATATTACAGGTATTCTGCAGGGGTGGATATATAATCCCCTTGCGTTATTATATATACCGGGAGGAAGATAACATGAAGCATGGAAAATATTATGGAAGGAAGATATTGAGTTTTCTGATTGCGCTGGCGCTTACTGCCGGTATGTGTTTATGTGTGGGCAACACAACATATGCGGAGGGTGAAAGCTTTACACTTGGAGCGTTTAACTATACAGATGGTAAATTTGATCAAGCCACCGGTTCAGAAACTGAAAAATATAAAAGCCTGCTTATAGCTTATGGCGAGGCTCCTGTCAGTGGAGAATCATTGACATTGCCTGAGGTAGACGGATTTGTTAAGAGTGATAGTGCCAGCACTAATTATTCGACAGTTATTAATATGGAAGGCGGAAAGACACCTTCTGAAATTGCAAAATATGTTAAAAAGATCTCTTTTACGGGCAGTGCGAATCATCTGGGACAGACTATTATGGTCACAATTTCAGATATAGTTATAGATAATAAGACATTTTATTTTGAGGGAACCGGACATTATTATCAGTATGTACCATTTGAGTCAAATAACAGAAGTTGGTTTGATGGTTATAACGCAGCAAAAAATATGACTTATGCCGGTAGAAAAGGTTATCTTGCTACAATTACCAGTCTTGAAGAAGATAAGTTTATATATAATTCTTCTAAAAATGTAGGGTGGCTTGGTGGTACAACTATTAAGGCATCAGGGACAGAAGATATGTATTCCGTTTATGATGTTGCTGCAATTAATGAAGCTAAAAAATATGATGATAGCCATAATCGTGATTATCTTCCGATGGCTTACAGTGAAAAATATTGGTATTGGGCATGTGGTCCTGAGTCAGGAGAGAAGTTTTATACATCCTACGTAAAAACTGATACTTCGGATAATGATTCGAAAAATGCCGGCTATTATTTCAATTGGGGAACAGGCGGTGAACCAAGTAACAGTGCTAATTATACAGAAAGAAGTGATGAAAATGCTTTAACAACATTGCCGTTTGGAACAGGGTATCAAAGTAGCGGACCATCAGAGTACAGTTGGAACGATATTCCTTATTGGAATGAAGGTTCTACAAGTAGTTATAGTGCGAAAGGTTACTTCGTCGAATACGGTGATGAAACCTATGGTGATAGTGGCGAATCTGATAGCAATAGTTTGACAGATACAGCCAAGCTTAAAAATCCTGATGTCAAAGCCTGTATAATTAATGGGGATACTACGAAGAAATATTCTGATATACCCGCAGCAATTAATGAATGGGATGATAATACTACACTCAGATTATATGACAATTATACACCGACAAGTACGTTTACTGTTACAGGTAAGAAGGTTCTTGACCTTAACGGTTACGGAATAATTAAAACAGGTGGTGGCAGTGTAATAACCGTGTCGAATAGTGGTACGGAGCTAACGGAGCTAAAAATTGTTGATAGCAGCCCGGAAGTTTCACACAAGTACACAACTGCCAATAATAAGGCAACAGTTGATGACAATACTACTGAGGAAGGATATAAGAACTTTACCGGAGGATATATCACAGGCGGTAATGCAAGTAATGGAGCAGGAATTAATATTACTGCCGGAAGTGTCACAATGGAAGGTGGCACAATAATCGGTAATGAATCCGGTTCAGGTAAAAAAGGTGCAGGCGTATATATTGGTACAGGCGCAACATTTAATATGACCGGTGGTACAATTAAGAATAATAGTGCTACAGGTGGTTCAGCTGATGATGCGGGAGCGGTTTCAATAGATGGCGGAACATTTAACATGAGTGGTGGAAAGATAACATCTAATGCAGCCATATCAGGAACAACGACAGTTTCAGAAAGTGTGGGTGGTGTTTCGTATGTAAGTGGAACGGGAACGTTCAATGTATCCGGGAAGGCACAGATAACAGATAATAAGAAAATATATAAAAATAGTGATAATAAAGATATTAATGTTGATTCTAATGTCAGCTTAACAAATGGTAAGAAAATAAATGTTGTCGGAGAATTAGATGGTGCCAGAATAGGAGTGACAGTAGTAGGCAGTACACCTTATACCTTTACAAGCGGCTTTGGCACATATAATTCCTCTTCTGACCCTTCCAAGTATTTTTCATATGACGGAGACAGTAAGATTAAGGTATTATCAGAGGGTGATAATACAACGAAAGAGGCAAAGCTTGGTGAAGCATACATTTTAAAATATGATGCTAACGGCGGAGATTTTTATGATGGTGAAAACATAACGGGTGCACCGGCTAAAGAAGTTTATTTGCCGTCTAATACAACCGTGACTGTCAAAACGTCGTTGGATGTGCGAAAGACAGATTATAAATTTGGCGGATGGGCTACGGGAACTGACGCAACTGCTGACGGTTATGTGAAATATGAAGCCGGACAAACATTCAAAATAGGTAAAGACACAACTCTTTATGCCGTATGGGAAGAGACAAAGGTTATGGGTGTGGAAGCTTCCGGATATGAAGATGAATATGATGGACAGCCTCATGGCATAACAGTTGTTAAACCGGATGATACTACTGTAAAATATTGTGATACTGAAACCGGTACATATACTGAAACTCCTATCAAATATACTGATGCAGGTACCTACACAGTATATTATAAAGTATCAAAGGAAGGATTAGAACCTTTCACAGGTTCAGAGCAGGTTATTATATATCAAAAACCTATAACAATCGGAATAAAAGATAAGACCAAAGAATACGGCTCGGAAGATCCTGCTATTACGAAAGAAGACTGTGTAATATCTTACGGTTCGCTTGCTACAGATAGTGATACGGTATCTGTCACAAGAAAACCGGGTGATGTCGTTGGTATTTATAAATACGCAGATATATCAATTAAAAATGGTGATAAGGACATATCAGCTAATTACCTATTAGCGAAAGGAGATATGGGTTCCCTCACAATAACTCCTAAGACAATAACAATAGATGGTATAACTGCAAATAGCAGAATTTATAACGGAACAACAGAAGCAACACTTAATTATCCCGCTGCTTCTGCTTGGAAGGTTGGAGAAGATGTCGTTACCTTATCAGCTGCAGGTGCATTTAAAGACAAGAATGTCGGAACAAATAAGGAAGTCATCATATCTGATATTAAGCTAAGCGGTGCCGAAGACGTGTTAAAAAATTATAAGCTTGCAGAGACAGGACAGCAGACATCTTGTAAGGCAGATATAACAAAGAAGTCAGTTACCGTAAGCGGCATAACCGCTAATAGTAAGCCTTATGATGGAACAAATGCAGCAACACTTGATACTTCTAAGGCTGTTATTACAGGAAAGATTGAGGGCGATAAACTTTCCGTTACGGCAAGCGGCGCTTTTGCTGATGCAGAGATAGGAGATAGCAAAACTGTCAGCATAACGGATATGAAATTGACAGGTGACGATGCCGATAATTATGAGATTGCTGCGAATGGAAATCAGACCACCTGTAGTGCCAATGTCACTAAGCCACAGATTATAATAAGTGGAATCAAAGCTGTTGACAGGGCTTACAATGGTAATAATTCCGCAACACTCGATTTTTCAAAAGTGACTTATACCGGAAAATTGGAAGGAGACACAGTAAGTGTTAATGCTACCGGAACATTTGTTGATAAGAATGTGGGAAAGGATAAACGAGTTGCAATATCCGAGCTTGAGTTGACCGGTAAGGATGCAGGTAAGTATGAGCTTGCAGCTAAGGGGCAACAGTATTCTACAACCGCAAGTATAACTAAGAGACCAGTGACCATTAGCCAAATATCAGCTTCTGATAAGGTATATGACGGAACCACAGATGTTACTTTGGATAAAGATAAGATTATTATTGGCGGTAAGATTGACGATGATGTGCTGGATGTGGTAGTTAAAGGCGGCTTTGTCGATAAGAATATTGGCAAAGATAAAGATATAATAGTTGATAAGAAATCAATACAGCTTTCCGGCGCAGATGCCGACAACTATGAACTCAATCTTACAGACTTTAAGACAGATTCATTAAAGGCAAGTATCACGCCAAGACCGGTTACTATATCAGGGATAACCGTCAAAGATAAGGTATATGATGGAACAACTGATGTAGAGTTTGATTATGCAGCAGCTGCAATCGGCAATAAAGTTGAAAATGATAAGTTATCATTTACTGCTACAGGTGCTCTCGCAGATAAGAATGTGGGCGTAGATAAGAGTGTTGCAATAAATGATATTGAGCTTGCAGGTGAGGACAAGGCTAACTATGTTCTGGCAGGAGAAGGTCAGCAGACAGAATGTATGGCGAAAGTCACTGCAAAAGAAATTACTGTAAGCGGTATTGAGGCCAAGGATAAGGGCTATGATGGTAAAACCGAGGCGGAATTTACTTATGACAAGATTGTTATTACAGGTCTTGTTGAGAATGATAAGCTGACTGTTGCGGCAGAAGGTGAATTCTCCGGCAAGGATAGCGGAAGCGACAAGACAGTCAGTATATCTAAGATAACTCTTGCAGGAGAGGATGCTGCTAATTATGTGCTTGCTAAGACAGGACAACAGACAGAGTGCAAGGCTGATATCAAGGCGGCTTCGGTATTGGTGAGTGGAATCACAGCCGAAAGCAGGGAATATGACGGCAAGGCTACGGCGGAACTTAATCTCAAAGATGCAGTTATCAGCGGAGTTGCAGAGGGTGACAGGGTTTCTGTATCTGCAACAGGTGTCTATGAGGATGAGTATGTAGGTACCGGTAAGAAAGTAGCTATAAAGGGTATGCAGCTTACGGGTAAGGATGCAGCTAATTACGAGCTTGCAGAGGAAGGTCAGCAGACAGAGTGTATTGCGGATATCAACAAAAGAGTACTCACAATAACCGGTCTTAAGCCTGTTGATAAAGTATATGACGGAACTGATCAGGTAACATTTGCGGATGATGAAGTTGTTACTGAAGGCAAGCTTGAAGATGATAATGTGTCTATTAAGGTGAAGGGAACATATACTGATGGTGAATCCGGAGAAGCTAAGAAGATTACCATAACAGATGTTGTCCTTGGTGGAAGAGATGGCGATAATTATGTTGTTGACAGGAAATCGCTTTCGGCGACATTTACTTCAAATATCAATATTGTTAACAGTACTGTTGAACAGGTGACTAACAAAGACGGTTCTGTGACATATAATGAGACAAGTTATAATGATGTCGGAAAAGAGGAGCGCACCGTAGCCACTACTGTTGATGCCAAAGGTGATATCACGCAGATGGTAGTTAAGGAAGCAGAAGGCGGAGAGATTGTCATTACGGATGCTTCTGAAGTTACCTATGGCGGCAGTAAAGAGACGGTTGAAGAGGTCGTTGCGTACATCAAAAATAATAAGAAAGAGAATGCGGAAAAGGGAAGTGTTCTCTATGATAATGCTGTAACTCCTGAAAAGATGGCATTTATTTTGAAAGATAATAAGGCAACAACCAAGATACTAAATGATGCGTTACAAGCCGGTAATGACAGTACACGCACCGGTGGGGCTAATGTTATAGTAAAGGGTATGGATTCAAAACTTGATACCGACAAGGCAGAAGTACTTAAGCTCGCACTTACGCCTACGGAGATTGTTGAGATGCTCTCCAGCGCAAAGACTACGGATATTGTTCTTGAGCTAAAAGAAAACACTTCCAAGGAAGGTACGGATAAAGCTGCTGATTCAGCTAAAGCCAAACTTTCCGAGCTTGTTAAAAATGATGAGGAATATTACTATTTTGACTGTGATATGTATAAGGTTGTGTCAGGCAGTAATGTAAAAACAGGGCTTACTGAATTTGCATCAAAGATTAAAATAAGCTTCCCTCTTCCTGAGAAATTGAGGGCAAAGAATAGAAGCTTTAGAGTTATCGCATCTCATACGGACAAGACCACAGGTGCATTGAGTGCTTATGAGATACCTTGTAAAGTTGACAATGCATACAATTTATCATTTGAAACTGACAAATTATGCCTGATGACACTGGCTTATACGGACGAAGCCATTAAGGCAAGGGCGATGACGGTTGCACCGGAGGTTCTCGAGGCTAATACTTTGGCGCTTAATGAGGGACTTAAGATAGACCAGACAGGCTCTAAGCTAAATGTAATATGGGGCAAAGTGGATAAGGCTGAAAATTATGATGTATTCGTACAGTATTGTGGCAGAAACTTCTCGTCAACACCGGAAAAAACCGTGAATGGTAATACAGTAAAGGCCACGGTGACAAAGATTAATGGTAAAAAGCTTAATCTTAAGAAGAATTACAAGATATATGTGGTGGCATATAAGGTAGTAGACGGTAAAAAAGTTACGCTTGCTAAGACGATCACGGGACATGTGGTTGGAAGAAAAAATACCAGGTACACTAATGCTAAGAGTATCAAAATAAAATCAGGTACAAAGATTACCTTGAAGAAAGGAAAGACTTCTAAGATTAAAGCAAAGACTGTTCTTGTTGCGAAAGGTAAGAAGCAGCTTTCTGATGCACATGCAAAAGAGTTCAGGTATGCTTCGTCTGATAAGAATGTTGCGACTGTAAGTTCTAAAGGAAAAATCAAAGCAGTCGGCAAGGGAAGCTGTACAATTTATGTATATTCAAGAAACGGATATGCTAAGAAGGTAAGTGTGACTGTCAAGTAAGGAAGATGTATCAGCCGGAAAAATAACCTTTTCTGCAATCATATCATTAATGGAATATTGTAATAAAGTGCCTGGGGCGGTCTTCGGATTAATCCAGGCACTTATTTTGTCTTCCGGTAATACAAGAGGCATTCGGTCATGTAT
>JAFUGT010000052.1 GCA_017469275.1 Lachnospiraceae bacterium | reverse complement strand
TAAATATTACAGTAGGGATGGAATAGCCCAAACTCAAACGCCTGTGGACATTGTGTAAGACATTGAGTTACGTATCATCGTAGCCAACGCGGTAGTGGTTGAAGCAGGAAGCTCCGACTTCTATAAGTCGGAGTAGTTCACTTAGAATATTGGCTATAACTTATTATTCACAGCAGAGAGGAGCAAATATTTTATGAAGAAGACGGGAAGATACCAACTATTATTGAGTGCCATGTTTGTGCTGGCATTATCGATGTGCAGAATATATGTGAATGCAGCAGAGCAGGTGGATAGCAATGCTACAGTTACTAAAGCGGCCTGGGAAGCATTTACGCCTGAATTTGATAATCCACCGAAAAGCGTCAAAGCGGTCAAGAAGATAACTTTGAAAACAAATGCTTTGGATGGTGTAAAGGTTTCTTACAGTGTATCTAATGAGAAGTATGCAACGGTTAATGAGAAGGGTGTATTTAAGGGTAAGAAAGTAGGAAAGGTTACGGTTACGGCTACATTTACTGCAAAGGTTGACGGTGTAGATACGACGAAAGAGGCTGCGTGTACAATTAAGGTAAAAGGAAAGAAGAAGATATATATTGATCCGGGTCACCAAAGCAGCGCCAATGGCGGACAGGAGCCTGTTGGACCGGGAAGCAGCGCGACCAAGATGAAAGTGACCGGAGGATGTACAGGTGTTGCGACCAAAATACCGGAATACAAGTTCACGCTGACCATGGGAAAGAAACTTAAGAAGGCACTTGTGGCAAAGGGCTATGAAGTGGTTATGAGCAGAACTAAGAATGATGTTAATATCAGTAATGTGGAGCGTGCCAAAAAGGGGAATAAGAGTGGAGCAGACATATGCATAAGGATTCATTCGGACAGTTGCGATTCTTCATCGGTGAGAGGAGTTTCCGTCCTTTATCCGTCCACCTCCAATCCTTATCCCATCAGAAAACAGGCAAAAAAGAGTAAGAAACTTGCTAAGATTCTTTTGAAAGAGTATTGCAGAGCAACTGATATTTCCAGCAGAGGAATTGTTGTACGCAATGATCTTTCGGGAACTAACTGGAGTACTATACCGACTGTCTTGATAGAGTGTGGTTTTTTCAGTAATCCCACAGAAGACAGGTTATTAAATGATCCGGATATGCAAAAGAAGATGGTCAAAGGCATGGTGGCAGGAGTCGAAAAGTATTTTGGATATTGATAAGTAAAGTAGTGTGAAGTATTTTTGATTAGGATGTATAATATGCAACCCGCAGATGTGTCATAGAATTAAAGAATACAGGGGGATAACAGTATGGATGATCATGTTAAAAAAATTAACCGAAGTCTGGTCACAGGGTGGGTGCTTATTGTATTGATTCTTGCAGTCGCTTATATTATGGAGGTTGTCAAAGGGGAAAGGAGTATAAGTTACCTTGTTATATTCATGATATTTACCGTTGCACCTGCATCTTTTGTGTTAGTGAGATATTTGAGAAAACCGGATCGTTTCAGTCTTCGATATGAGATAGTCATGGGATATTTTGTCATGTATTGTTTTGTCATGATAACCGGGAGTACCACAATGGTCTTCTCCTATATTCTTCCAATGTTATCCCTGTTGGTCTTGTTTCATCAGCCCAAACTCATATTGTTGTCGGGAGCGGGTTCATTTATAGTCAACATTATTTCTATATATATGAGATATACCCGAGGAGAACTTAATACACATAACAGTAAAGATGTTGAGATTCAGATTGCGCTGCTCTTTCTATGTTTTATGGGAGCTTATCTTGCCACAAAACTGTACGATGAGATACATACAAAGAATATGGAGTTCACCGAGGAGTTGACTGCACAGAATGAAGAGATACGTCAGCAGAATGAAGAGATAGAAAGAAAGAATAACGAGATAACGGCGCAGAACGAGGAGATACGCCTTGCCAGCGAAGAGTTAGAAAGAAAGAATAACGAGATAACGGCGCAGAACGAGGAGATACGTCTTGCCAGTGAAGAATTGGAGCGTAAGAACGACGAAATAATCGCTCAAAACGAGAAGATAACTGCACAAAATGAGGAGATAGCGGATATCAACGAAGAGCTGACTGCACAAAATGAAGAAATCAGGGCAATGAACGAGGAGATCATTCAGCGAAATGAAGATATGGAGCAGATGACCTTACAGACGATCACGACCATTGCCAATACCATAGATGCAAAAGATGAGTATACCAGAGGTCATTCCCGTCGCGTTGCCGAGTACTCTGCAGCAATAGCAAAGGAGATAGGATATAAGGACAGTGAGATTGCGGATGTCCGATTTATCGGTCTTTTACATGATATAGGCAAAATTGGTATTCCTGATGCGGTGCTTAACAAACCGGGAAGATTGACCAACGAGGAATATCAGGTAATGAAAAGTCATACGACCGTTGGCGCAGAGATACTTAAAGATATTGACATGATTAAAGGATTGGATATAGGCGCAAAGTATCACCACGAGAGAGCTGACGGAAAAGGTTATCCGGAGGGACTTCGAGGTGAGCAGATTCCGATGATAGCAAGGATAATCGCTGTCGCAGATGCCTATGATGCAATGTCTTCGAACCGTGTCTATAGAAGACATTTGGACGAGGATAAGGTACTTTCTGAATTGAGAAAAGGCGTAGGAACACAATGGGATGCAGAGTGTGCAAAAGCCATGATAAAGCTGATTGAAGAAAAACGTCTTCCAAAGGTTAATACTCAAGATGATGGGCAGATGGTAAAACAGGCTACGACTATCCTATCCCGTGTAATTGATTATGCGGAGGATAAGGGAGGAGAGCTTACGGGAGATCTGGATGATCTTACCGCTACCTTCGGAAGAGAGCGCGGAAGAGCGGAGATTCAGAATGCGATTGGTGAATGCGGACATGGTTCGCTGTTCATATTTGATATTGACCATTTTCATAGGATTAATGAAACGGAAGGTTTTGTTGTGGGAGATCATTATCTTAAAGTAATGGTTGAACTTATAAGAGCCTGTGCAGACAATCTTGTGATAGCACGTTTTGGCGCGGACGAATTTGTAGTGTATAATCGTAATGCGGATACTGAGCAGGCGGCGGAAGCATTTGCCAGACAATTCTTTACTTTGTTAGAAGACAGGATTTCTGTAGATGAGCGCATAAGAAACATGACTGTATCGGTGGGAGCAACGGAGATTATGACCGAGAAGGATCAGGTCATGGTTCTGTATGAACATGCAGATAAGGCGATATATGTTGCAAAGCAGCAAAAAGGTAATGCCTTCTACTGCCACAAACTTGCTGAAGACATAGATTCCATGAACTATATGGAAGCCGTCGATCTCAAACAACTGATAGAATTTATTCAGGACAGAGAGCGCTACAAGGGATGTATGTTAGCAGGTTATCCTGAATTTTCAAGAATGTATGAATATATAAGTAACATTGCAGAGAGAAATGAACAACAGCTACAGATAATATTATTTACCCTTAAGTCAGTCAACGGAATTAAGGTGACAATTGAAGAGCGAGACCGTATAATGAATCTTCTCCAAAATGCCATAATTAATTCCATAAGAAATGTAGATGTATCTACAAGGTATAGCAGCACCCAGTTCGCAGTTCTTCTTATGGATAACAACAGTAAGGAAACTGAGGGGGTTGCCACAAGAATAATGACCGAATTCTATCGCACATATGATAAGAGAGAGGTCGAACTTCACTATGATTCCGCAGATTTGTCGAATAAACCCTCATAAGAAGTCATTTTCTTTGAAAATCGGTGGGTTTATGGTATGCTGACCGTAGAACTTTAGCGAAAATAACAACAATAAATAATTGAAAAACCGGTAGCATTTTATGTAAAGCTATGTTACAATTCTTTTTATGATGAGATAAAGTGCGCATTTGTTGATATTAAAAGGATGTGCAATACGTGGAGGACTAAATGTTACCGGGAAATGATTTTCATATAGCATGCTATTTCGCTGCTTTTTTGATCAGTTTTACATGTCTGATTTATACATTTCTTCAAAAAAGAACAGATAAGCTTCAGAATAAGATGTATATTCTGATGCTTATTATTGTTACCTTTAATGCTATATCCGGTACAATTAGTGTTATTGCCACTCCGTTAACAGCAAGGTCACAGACGGCAAGAATAGTATGCGATATAGGTGATTATACATACTTCCTGTTTCATACTGCCTTGTGTCCGGCATTCTATCTGTATGTTTCCTGTGTGGCGGGAGCGATTTCCAAACATAATTGGACACAGCGTATTTTCTATGGCATATTTTTCTACATAACCGAGATAATGGTTATTCTCAATCCGTTTTTCCACTGGATTTATTATTATGATTCCGATAACAGATTTACAAGGGGCTGGGGTGAGTCTCTTATATATGTTGCTGCGGTCATTTACTTCCTGTTGGCGCTTATAAGACTTCTCTTTTCATGGAAAGCGGTCAATACAAAACGACGGTTTGCACTTATGTATTTTGTTGTTATTGTTGTATCCGGCGTGGTGATTCAATTTGTGGATATTAATATAAAGGGTGAATTGTTTGCGGAGGCTCTTGCTCTTATGGGAGTAATGTTAGCGGTGGAATCCGAGGATGACCTTATGGATGTAGATACGGGATTTTATAACCGTAAAGCCTTGAGGATGGATGTTAACAGCTACATAGTTAATAAGAATAAGTTTGAGATAATCTGTATCAAAGTGACTAATGCAGATGTCATTCAGAAGGTTACGGGCTCGGCAAATGCTGATATATTAGCAGATGTTCTCTCGGATTATCTTAAGACCATCGTTCCGAGATATCATATATATCAGACTAACCCTGAGACATTTGTACTGACACTTATGGATAGAAAGTTAGAGGACGGGGTAGCGATTGCAGACAGAATAAGTGACAGGTTCGACAGACCGTGGGATTGCGGTATGACCAGTATATTGTTGAATGCAGTTGTTATGGTTGTCAAGGTGCCGACGGAACTGACCAATACCATGGATCTTTTCTACATGGTCGACAGTATGATACCTCAAAGAACAGTGAAGAAAGTAATGTCCGGCAAAGATCTCGACTATATATTAAGGCGTGGGGAGATTGAAAATGCCATTGCCAGAGGACTGGATGAAGATAGATTTGAAGTGTTCTATCAGCCCACATATTATATGGATGGTCTCAGGCTTCATGGTGCCGAGGCATTGGTAAGGTTAAATGACAGTATTATGGGAAGGCTTTTCCCGGATGAGTTCATTCCCGTTGCCGAGCAGGTGGGGATGATAGATGCTATTGATGATTTTGTTCTGAAACAGGTATGCGATTTCTTAGAAAGCGGAATACCGGGGCAATACGGTATAGATTGCATTAATGTGAATCTGTCTGTAATGCAGTGCCTTCAGCCCGGTTTTGTAAAGCATATATGTAAGATAGTTGATGGCTTTGATGTTGAGAAATCCTGGATCAATTTCGAGATAACGGAATCAATAGCAGCCAGCGACTACGAGATATTAAGCGGTGTAGTCAGTGATCTTAAGAGCCATGGTTTTAGATTTGCCATGGACGATTACGGCACCGGATACTCTAATATGCAATCCATATTCTCTTTAGATTTTGATGTGGTCAAGATTGACAAGAGTATATTGTGGGGTGCCGAAGAGACGGAGCTTGGAAAGATCATACTTGGTAATTCGGTCAGAATGATAGACCAGATGAATCGTCAGATTCTCGTGGAGGGTGTGGAGACAAAAGAGCAGGTTGAACTCTTAAAAGAATTAAGTGTTGATTATCTGCAGGGCTATTATTTCTCCAAACCTATCCCGAAGGAGGAGTTCATCGATTTTATTCAGGAAAAAGCAGGCTGAGTGTATGTCTTAACAATGAATAAACATAGATATCAGGAGGTTAGAGATGTCTTTAATTAATTGCGCTGAACTGATGATAGGTTATAACACACCTATTTTGAATCAGGCGTTGAATTTTTCTGTTGAAGAAGGAGATTATCTCATAATTGTCGGAGAAAATGGAGCCGGAAAGTCTACTTTGATGAAGACTATGCTTCATCTAATACCCGCATTATCGGGACAGATTACATACGGTGACGGTTTTTCGGCAAAGGAGATAGGTTATCTGCCCCAGCAGACGGTTGTACAGAGAGATTTTCCCGCATCTGTCAGAGAGGTGGTTATGTCGGGATGTCAGGGCCTTGCCGGGCGGCGTCCTTTTTTTACGGCAGAGGAGAAGAAATTAGCGCTTGAAAACATTGCAAGGATGGGAATGGAAGAATATATTGACAAATCCTATCGTAATTTGTCGGGAGGACAGCAGCAGAGAGTTTTGCTTGCAAGAGCCTTGTGTGCAACGAAGAAGTTGCTGTTGTTGGATGAGCCTGTGGCGGGATTAGACCCCGGAGCAATGATGGAACTATATGAGCTTATCAAGGGACTTAATGAAGAAGGCGTTGCAATCATTATGATTTCCCATGATATTCATGTTGCATTTAAGTATGCAAAACATGTTCTTCATGTGGGAGATCAGATATTCTTTGGTACAGCGGATGAATATGTTAAAAGTGAATCGGGAAGCCGATTTGATTTGGAAAGTAGTGGTGAAAGATAAATGATAGAAAAAATACAGTTTTATCTTCAATATCCATTTGTAAGATATGCATTGATAGTGGGGGTTTTGATTGCGCTATGCTCCTCGCTTCTTGGAGTTACACTGGTGCTGAAACGATTTTCATTTATTGGAGACGGATTATCACATGTAGCGTTCGGAGCATTGGCTATTGCTTCTGTGCTTAATGTGTCTAACAGTATGATTGTGGTAATGCCTATTACCATAGTAAGTGCTATTTTGCTACTAAGAACCGGGCAAAATGCGAGAGTTAAGGGTGATGCAGCCATTGCTATGTTGTCGGTTACGGCATTGGCAATGGGATACCTTATTATGAATCTGTTTTCAACCTCAAGTAATCTTTCAGGAGATGTGTGTACTACCCTGTTCGGTTCTACATCAATACTTACACTGACGATAGGCGAAGTGTGGATGTGTGTAATATTTTCTATAATCATTGTAGCGGTATTTATTATTTTCTATAATAAGATTTTTGCGGTTACATTTGATGAGAGTTTTGCGAAAGCTGTGGGAACTAATGTTAACGGCTAT
Source organism: Lachnospiraceae bacterium (assembly GCA_017469275.1). Taxonomy (GTDB): domain Bacteria; phylum Bacillota; class Clostridia; order Lachnospirales; family Lachnospiraceae; genus CAG-590. Next base: position 33,410 of record JAFUGT010000052.1, on the reverse strand, counting down.
AATCTTCTTATTGCAGTGACAATAGCGGTTATTATAGTTCTGGCTATGAATCTGGTGGGTTCACTTCTTATATCCGCACTTATTATCTTCCCCGCCTTATCGGCAATGAGACTCTTTCAGAGCTTCAAGTCGGTCACGGTTTTCTCTGCTGTGTTGTCAGTGCTTTGTACATTTTTAGGAATACTGATATCAATTCTGGCAGGAACCCCGGTGGGTTCAACCATAGTGGCAATAGATGGGGTGGCTTTCCTAGTTTGTCTCATAATAGGTGCGTGTATCGGTGTCAATAAATAATGTCATGTGTTTGACGTTTTATTAGATTGTGTCAGAGATATAACTATGGTACAATAATAGCATCAATACTCAATTGTATTGCTTAATACCAGGGCAATTGATTATTATAATTATCCATAGGAGGAGGGGTATTATGAAGAAGATTAGCAGATTATCATTTAAAGCGGGTGCGATATTAATGACATTGGCTATGCTCGTGGCTTTTTGTATTCCGGGTGGCAAGGTCTATGCAGACCAGACAGATGCAGTAGCAACACTTAAGAATGCATTTGACAGTTTCAATGCCTGTGGTCTGGTGTTTGTAGAGTACTCTGTAACCGGTGAAGGAGAGTTGTTATTAAGCGAGAAAGTGGAGCTTGACAGAGCTCACAGTGTGAAGAATATATTGTATCAGGATTCGGAAACAGGGGAATGGAATCCGTCATACACAGATTTAAAGGAATTAGTTACCTATTATCAGGACGAGGATAAGCAGTGGTATAAGTATCCTACAGAAGCAGAAGAGCTTCAGGGACTTGGAAAAACGTTGTCGGAGAATGGTGTAGAGACGGATATAGTTACAGGAGCAACTTATACTTACGAAGGTGAAGAGACGATTCCGGTTTCCAATGCGCATACAGGTGAGATTAAGGATGTTGAGTGTTATCGGTATCTTGCAGTTGTTCCGGTTATAATAGTTGATGACAATGAATATGAAGATGGGGAAGAAGACGAGGATGATGCCGAGGATGAAGATGATGAGGATGATGAGGATGCTGAGCCGGAAGAACCGGAGCTTATAAATGTATATTATTACATTGAAAAGGCTACGGGCAGATGGGTTCATGCGGAGACCAGAGAAGGACTTATTGTTGATGCGGATATAACATATCCGGACGCTAATGATGCCTCGATGGTTCTTGAAATCCCCAAGGAGGCAATTGATAAGGCTATACTTGAAGACGGATTTGTGACTCCGGTATCTTCAAAAGAGCTTGTCGGATATAAGGTTGTCTACAAAGGAAAGAAAGCATATCTTGTTGTTACAAGTGTTAAGAATACCAAGAAGGTAACAATTAAGAAATCTGTTAAGATACTGGGAAAGAGTTATCCTGTTCAGGAAATCGGAGCAAGCGCTCTTGCGAATAAGAAGAAGCTCCAGACTGTAGTTATCAATGCGGATATTACTAAGATTGATAAGAAGGCATTCTATAACTCCACCAAGCTTAAGACAATAACAATAAAGTCCAAGAAGTTAAAGACTATAGGTAAGAATGCATTTGATTCTAATTCCAAGAAGCTTACGGTTAAGCTTTCCGGTAATAAGAAGTATAAAGCAAAGATACGGAAGCTGATTACCAAATCAAGAGCTAAGAAGGCGGTTAAGAAGACAAAACTTACATTAAAATAGACTATTACGGAACTTCTTTTCTTTGTTTTGTCTTGCGCATATTATACAGTTCCGTTGCAGGCACACAGCACAAGGCAATTGATTATGGATTGAAGTATTCGTATACAAGTTTTGAGATAGCTTGAATATTGGTTATGGCGGCACCGCAATTGCTGCTCATAACAGCGATAATATAATCTCCACCCGGAGAGTACACAATGGCGGCATCGTGTTGAATTTCATCGGTGTCGCCTGTTTTATTGGCACATTTTGTTCCTTCCGGAAGTCCGGCTGGAATTTTGTTCACATGCTCCTGATTAAGCAGGAGATTAAGAAATGCCTTCGAGTATTTTTCGTTAACGCATTTGCCTTTGTATATCTTTTCCATCATGAGCCCACAGTCTTCCACCGTAGTATAATTTCTTCCGGGAGATGAGGGCGCCTTATATTTTGTGGGAACAAGTATTGTGGCAATGGTGGTATCCTTATAACCTTCCTTATCAATATACTTCTGAATGACTTCACGCCCGGCAACATGACTGTAAGTCTCACCGCAATTCATGACCATAAGGTTAAATGCATCATTGTCGCTTACAGATATCATTTGCTGCATAAGACTGTCAATCTGAGGTGTTTCTTCAAGAGTTCCTTTGTCTATCAAATCATATGCTGCCGCTGCACAAAAAAGCTTTATCATACTTGCGGAAAAATGTTGAACATTGTTGATGGAGATGTATTCATTGTGGGAAAGATCCTTGATATATAAGGACCAGGTTCCCGAATATCCGTTAAGCATTTCCTTAAGCTGCCGTTGAAGCTCCCACATTCCCTGTTTACTTCCGGTTATACCCATTGATTCATCGATGACACCGTTGTAATCGACATATTTGCCATCAGGCGTGACTGTCGAGGTGTACATTGCACCTGATGCGCCAACGAAGTGCCCGTCTACCCATTGACTTTTCGCTATTTTTCCATCATTTCTTACATATCGTAATTCACCGTCTATGGTATGCCAGCCCGTATCTACCTGCTTTTCTGTTGTGTTTTCCGTTGTCACTTCTTTAGCAGATGATTCGTCCGTTGCTTCATTATCATTGTTAGAGGGAAAAAGAATCGAAAGTATGAAAATAAGAATAATTGCGGCGAGAGAACCGATTACAATTATCTTAGTGTTGTTAGCTTTACTCAGATTAGGATAAGCAGTATTTTCGATTTGTTCTTTGACATCATTGGTACTGTCGTTCTTCACTATATTGTCCTCCAAGTATATAGCGAGTGATAGTTGATTACGGAAACTATTGCTATTATATATAAACTGCGGAAGGTTTACAAGTTTTTTTGATCACAGTAATTAACCCGTACCTTTACCATGAATAATGGTTATTCTTTAGCGCTTATTTTGTCAAAAATACTTGTGTTAACGTTAAAATTCGTGATATAATTAAATACCTATATAAATACGTGATTACAGATGTTAATTATTTGTAACAGGCTGTAAAATATTATCATTTCAAATAATTTTGTCGATATATTTTTAGAGTAGATGGTCTTATACCGCTTTGTAGATTTTACAGTGGGTTGTATATGAGTATTTTAGGAGGAATGGCTATGATGAAGAGAATGAGAAAGGTTATGGCGTTATTTGTTGTAGTGGCTATGTTGTTCAACTTATGTCCGCTTTCTGTCACTGCTGATGTCAGAAGGAATAATATGCCCGCAAGCCTTGGGAATGCTAATATACAGCCATCTAATGATGATAAAGGGGATAAGTCTGCCACTAATCAGGGAGCTACTGATGCACAGGCAAAGAATGAGAATAAAGCTGCATCAGACGCACAGGCAAAGAGTGAGAATAAAGCTACAACAGAAACTAAGACAAAGATTGATAAAGAGGAAGACGCTTCCGATTCGACGCAGATACAGGCTGACACATCTGCTTCTGAAAAAACAGAGGAGACTACAGCTACAGAGAAGGCAGCAGATAATAAGGAGGCTTCAACCGAGGCTGTTACGGATAACACTGAAGCTTCGTCTACAGAAGTGATAAATGATAGTGAGGCTTCAACAACGGAGACTGCCGTTACCAATGATGAAGGTAAGGCTCAATCTGAAAAGGATGACGATAAGGCCGAGACTAAGGATGAGAAGTCTGATAAGAAAGATGATGAAGACAAAGATGAGAAGATGCCTGCATTTTCAGAGACAAAGTCGGTTGATGGTGTAAAGATTACGGTTTCTGCTGATAAGGACGTATTCCCCAAAGGAGTGACGTTAAGCATTCGTAAGGTATCGAAGGCTGACGGTAAGAATGTGGATAAGGCGATAGATAAGATTCGTGAGGATGGAGTAAATGTTGCAGCAGCTTATACATTTGATATCAAGATAGTTGATAAAGACGGTAACGAGATACAGCCTGCTGATGATAAGAAGGTAAAGGTGAGTTTTGAAACAGAAGAAGTAGGCAATGACAATCTTGCTGCCGACATATACCATATTACAGGCAAGGGGAAGAAACTTTCTGCTGAAATGTTAGACTCTGCGGAACATGATGATAAAGTAACAGCTTCTACAGGCGGATTCTCTTTGTATACTGTGGAATTCACCTATGATGAGAAGCAGTATGTGATGAAGGGTGACACTACTGTGGCACTTTCGGATATATTGGAGAAAGTCGGACTTACAGGAGAGGTTTCAGAAGTAGAAGTAAGTGATGAAAGTCTCTTCTCTGCAAAGAAGAAAGATGGGGAATGGATGGTAACCGCCAACAAGGCTTTTTCCACAACAGAGTGGATGAAGGTCACTATTGATGGAGTGGTATATGAGATTGTGGTGACGGATGATTATAATAATTGGATTGGCGATTTCTCGAAAATGGTCACGTTTGCGGGGGGGAGAGATTGGTATCTGATATCTTGTGATGATACTACTGCAACTCTATGGTATTATGGGACAGAGGATTATTTTGCAAGCTACCATGGTGATGATTTTAATGAAGAAATTGGTGATGTAGTTGCAAATTTTAAAAGTGATTTTGAAGAGAAGTGTAATTATGCTGGAATAGATACTATTGATGATGTTGTGGCTGGTGGAATTACTGATGGCGTATGCCTGATGAGTAAATCCGAAGCAGAAAATGTCGATGCTTCGGTGAAAGAAGTATGGAATAAGACTAATGTAAAATTTTGGCTAAAACCGGAAGAAGATACGTGTGTTTTTATTAGTGAGGGTGAAGTAGTAGAGAAATCTAGTAGTGAAATGATAGGTTTGGAATATACGGTAAACCCGATAGTCAAGCTAAACTTGGATAAAATCTCGTTTGATAAAAATGAAGGGATAATCACACCGAAAGACGATGTTACAGAAGTTAAACTGTCTGACATAAAAACCGGTGGTCTGACATTAAAAGTCGGCGAGACTGTGGAAGTGGATGCTGAAAATGAAAATTATCCAAGTTGGCTTCCATACCCTACTACTGATAGTTGTTTTAGTATGTACAGTGACAGGGCGAAAAGTAACGAAATAAATACACCCACAAATACACGATATATATATATATTTGGCACTAAGACGGGAAGTGGTCAGGCGATTTATAATTATTCAGGGGACTGTTTTAATGTTACTGTTAATGCTAATGATTCAGATTCAACAAAGCCCGATGCATCCTTCACAGCTACCGGTTCAGACAGTGGTATACTTTCAAATGTGGAAGGTGGAATGCAATACAGTCTGGATAAAGGTAGTAGCTGGGTTACAATTGAGGATGGTAAAAACAGTGTCGATATTGATACAGGCATATCCTCTGAAAATGGTATAAAAGTATTTAAACCGAGCAGCACAATAACTAATCCCTCTGATGACATAGAGGGAAACCAGACTCAGGGCATAAGTGTCACAAAAGGTACTACACCGACGCTTACGTCAGTAGATCCTACCTCTGTCGGCGGAAAGGGTAAGGTCACAATTCCATCTGACGGATATCAGCAAAGCAGTGATAATTCCACATGGACGGATGTCGGTTCGGGAGATATAGAGCTTGATGCGGGGACTTACTATTTCCGCACGAAACCGGACGGTACAGTACTTGCATCCGATTTACAGGAGATCACTATAAATAGAGCGTCAATTATAAAGACAATTCCTGCGGCTATAAATAATCTGATCTACACCGGGGCTGCACAGCAGCTTGTGAGCGCAGGTGAAGTCGAGAGTGGTTCCATACAGTACGCACTTGGAAACGAAAATGTCGAACCTCAGGCTTATGACTCATCCATCCCTACCGGAATTGACTCCGGCACCTATTATGTATGGTATAAGGTTGTGGGTGATGATGATTCGGAAATCGATAAAAAAAATGTGCCTGTCACCATAGCAAAAAAAGATCTCACCATCAAGGCGGAAGATGTTAACTATATACCGCCGAGCAGTGAGCAAGTTGGGATGGAGTCTGTGACCGTGACAGGTCTGTGTGAGGGGCACACGCTCGAGTCGGTAACACGTTATTATGATTCAATGACTAAAGAGGTGTGGCTCGGTGCGGATACTGCGGTAATCAAAGCTGGTGAAAACAATTACATTAACAGAGATAACTACAATATTACTTTAGAAAAAGGGAAATTTATAACTGAACCTAATAAGGAAAGGACAATAACATTTAAAGTAGAAAATGGTTCTTGGGGAGATGGCACAAAAGCTCCAAAAACTGTCAATCTGGAAGTCGGTACTTCAGCTCTTTCAAGCAGCGATATTCCACCCGTAGGAGATAAGCCCGATGCAGACTTCATAGAAGGTAGCTGGGACATAGTGCCGGACTCAAGTACAACGATTTGGGAGGATACCACCTACACATATACCTACGCTCAGAAGACCTCAATTACGCCAACTGTCAGTATTTCAGACTGGACATATGGGGAAACTGCAAGTATACCGAGTGTAAACGGTAACACCGGTAATGGCGAAGTGGCATACACATATGCAAAGAAAGATACAACAGATTTTACTGGAACGGTTCCTTCGAATGCAGGTGAATATACTGTTAAAGCTGTGGTTGCTGAGACGGATAACTATCTTGGTGGTGAAGCAACGGCTGACTTTACAATCACCAAAGCGGAAGTGACCGCACCAACTATCACGGATAAGCATTATACAGGCGAAGCTCAGACAGCGGATGTTGAGACGAGCAATTTGTATACCGTTACAACTAATGCCGGCGGAACAGATGTCGGAGATTATGATGTTGTACTTACACTTAAGGATGCAGTAAATTATAAATGGACGGATAGCGAGGATGCGGCAAAGACGCTGAAATTCAATATAATTGCTGCGACTGCGAATAACGTAACAGTAAGTATCGCAGGCTGGACATATGGCAAAGATGCAAAGACACCGACATCAACAGCCGATTTCGGCGCAGATACAGCCACATATACATATTCATCATCAGAGAATGGAGAATATTCAGCCGATGCTCCGACGGATGCCGGAACCTGGTATGTGAAGGCAAGTATTCCTGAAACGGAAAACTATCCGGCTGGTGAGGCTAAGACCTCATTTACAATCACCAAAGCGGAAGTGACCGCACCAACTATCACGGATAAGCATTATACAGGCGAAGCTCAGACGGCGGATGTAGAGGCAAGTGATTTATATACTGTTACGACTAATAACGGTGGAACGAAGGTAGGCAGTTATGACGTTGTGCTGACTCTTAAAGATACGACAAATTATAAATGGACGGATAGCGAAGCTGCGGCAAAGACGCTGACATTTAAGATTGTTCCTAAGGATGCCAATATCGTAACAGTAAGTATTGAAGGCTGGACATTTGGAGAAGCAGCAAAGACACCGACATCAACAGCCGATTTCGGTGCAGATACCGCTACATATACATATTCATCATCAGAGAATGGAGAGTATTCTGACGCTGTTCCGACAGATGCCGGAACCTGGTATGTGAAGGCAAGTGTTGCGGAGACAGAGGACTATCCGGCAGGTGAGGATATTACATCATTTGTTATTGCAAAAGCGAAAGTAACGTCTCCCACCATTGCGAATAAGAATTATACAGGAGATAAACAGACAGCGGATGTAGAGACGAGTGACTTATATACCGTTACGACCAATAATGGCGGAACAGATGTGGGAAGCTATGATGTTGTACTTACACTTAAAGATGCAGTTAATTATAAATGGACGGATAGCGAGGAAGCAGCAAAGACACTGACATTTAAGATTGTAACTGCGACAGCGAATAACGTAACAGTTGATATTGAAGGCTGGACATACGGAGAAGCAGCAAAGACACCGACAGCAACAGCCGATTTCGGCGCAGATACTGCCACATATACATATTCATCATCAGAGAATGGAGAGTATTCAGCCGATGCTCCGGCAGATGCCGGAACCTGGTATGTGAAGGCAAGCATTCCTGCAACAGATAACTATCCGGCAGGTGAGGTTAAGACATCATTTGTTATTTCCAAAGCGGAAGTGACGACTCCTGCCATCACCGAGAAACACTATACAGGTAAAGCTCAGACAGCGGATGTGGAAGCGAGCGATTTATATACCGTTACGACTAATAATGGCGGAACAGATGTGGGAAGCTATGATGTTGTACTTACACTTAAAGATGCGGTTAATTATAAATGGACGGATAGTGAGGATGCGGCAAAGACGCTGACCTTCAAGATTGTTCCTGAGGATGCCAATATTGTAACGGTTAATATTGATGGATGGACATACGGAGAAGAGGCAAAAGCGCCTAAGGTGACAGCCGATTTTGGAGCGGACACAGCCACATATACATATTCATCTTCAGAGAATGGAGAGTACTCTGACACTGTTCCGACGGATGCCGGAACCTGGTATGTGAAGGCGAACATTGCAGCAACGGACGATTATTCGGCAGGTGAAGCAAAAAATAGTTTTGTTATTGAACCTGCAGCCATTACGATTATGGCAGATGATAAGTCGACCATTTATAATGAGGAGTTAGCTGAATTAACATATACTATCGGTGGCGGCTATGTAGAAGATGATGATCTTGGAATTACATTGTCTACAACGGCAACCAAAGAATCTGAGCCGGGTGATTACCCTATTACGGTAAGCTGGAAAGAGAACCCTAACTATGATGCCACTTTAGAGGATGGACAGTACACCATCACCAAGGGCGGAGTGTCAATAACCGTATCAGGTTATTCGGGAAAATATGACGGCAAGGCACATGGTATTACAGTTAAAGAGCTTGAAGGCGAATCAGGGGAGCTTATCGGAATATTCGATGGTGATTCACCGGAGGCGACAGTATATTATAGTACCAAAGAGCTTGGTAAGGATAATTACAAGGATGACGGAAGTAAAGAACTGCTCACATTTACCGATGCAGGCAAATATACGGTATATTATTATGTCCAATGTAAGGGTTATACCATAGACCCGATATCGGGAAGCAAGACGGTAGAGATTACCAAAGTGCCCCTTAAAGTGACAGCCAAGGATGCTACGATTACCTACGGCGATAAACCTGATAATGACGGAGTTGAGTATTCGGGATTTGTTAATGATGAGACCAAGAAAGTTCTGAAGGGTACGCTTTCTTATAATATCGATTATGAGCAATATGGAGATGTGGGAAGCTCGTATTCAATTACGCCTAAAGGCGTAACAGCTAAGAATTATGATATAACTTTTGTTTCCGGCAAGTTGAAAGTTAATCCCAAAAAGCTCACATTTACATGGGATGATGCAGATAAGACTTACAACGGAAAGAAGCAGAGCGTTACGGCTAAGGCAAAGACGATAAATGATGATGTTCTTACACTTACATATTCGGATAATGAGAAGAAAAATGCCGGAAAATATACTGCAAAGATTACAGGTGTGGAAGGTCAGAAAGCAGCCAACTACAAATTATCTGATGACGAGTCTACCGCTTCTTGTGAGTGGGAGATTGCCAAAAAGAAGATGAGTGTTACGGCTAAAGATGTGAGTGTTGAATATGACGAGAAGGAGCATGGAATAGAAGTCAAGGTCACTGACCCTAAGAGTGATTACACCATTACATACGGCAAGGAAAAAGGTGAGTACGACAGCAGGAAGTCGCCTACCATAACTAAGGAAGGTTCTCTTACAGTGTACTTTAAGGTTGAGGCAGACAATTATATCACCTATACCGGTTCTGCCAAAGTAACTGTCAAGGAGAAGAAGGAAGGTACTTCAAGTTCATCGGTGGAGGTGAAGGAAGGAACCCCGTCAGTAAGTGTTAACGGATTGGATGAAGAAGCCAAAGCTTTACAGGAAGGCGAGTCTGCTGACGTTAATGTCACAATGTCGGTAGAACAGGTGGCTGAGGGAAGTGAAGGCGGAGATGGCATTACGGCAATCAGGAATATAGCTGAAGGTAGGATGCTCACTTTCTTCGATATCAAGGTGATAAAGGATGTGGACTCTGTCAAGACGGTTATGGACACAACTACTAACATTCTTGAGATATGTATACCTTACTATCATATATCCGAGGAAGGTTTGGCCGCATATCGTTACCACGGCTCATCTGCCACAAGACTTACAGAGAGTGATTCGAGACAGGATGGTACATATCGTGTTGATAAGATTACTAAGAAAGTATACATTTATACGAATCAATTCTCGATTTATGCTATAGGATATACTGTTAAGAGCTCTGTCAATGAAGAGGGCGATACCGTATATGATATTTCAGGCAATATCCGTTATGAGGACATAGATGGTATGGCGAATCTGATACTTTACAGGAACGGTGAGGAATGTAAGAGAGGTATAGCACCATTTACAGGCGGTGTTGGAACATATCAGTTTGAGGAGCTTAAAGAAGGAAATTATAGTTTAAGAATAACTATGGATGCCGGCAAAGACAGTTTCACATTGGAGATACCTATAGGGGATGTCAGCAAACAGGTCGTAGAGTGATTGTTCTGTTTGATTGAGCAGAGTAATATATAGGTCGGTTGTTAGGAAGGGAGTCGTATGAAAAGAGAGGATTATCTTAATTGGGATCAGTATTTTATGAGCGTTGCGCGTATCTCTGCTGAGAGGAGTAAAGATCCGAATACCTGCGTGGGGGCTTGCCTTGTAGGAGTGGATAACAGGATCATTTCAACAGGATATAACGGTTTCCCGAGAGGGTGTTCCGATGATGAATATCCATGGGACAGAGAGGCAGAGTCTGAGCTTGGCACAAAGTATATGTACTGTGTTCATGCGGAATTAAATGCTATTCTTAACGGTACCGGAAGAGATATGAAAAATGCAAGGCTTTATACGACGCTTTTTCCCTGCAATGAATGTGCCAAAGCGATTATTCAGGTAGGGATTTCTGAGGTTATTTATCTGGAGAACAAGTATGCTAAGGAAGGATTTGTTATTGCTTCCATGAGAATGCTTGATTCTGCCGGTGTAATATATCGAAAATATGAGGAGGGAGATAAGGAGCTTATCATGAAGATATAGGGATTGCTTATAGCAACCACCTAATAAAGAACAATAACAAAAGGAGACGAATATGGACGATTACGAATTATATGATGTCGACGGTGAATTGTTTCACTCTCTTGATGATGCGGGAGATGAGGACGATAAGAAGCCTGAAGACGGTAAAAAACCGGAGGGTAAGAAACCTGACAACAGGAAACCGGATGACAAGGGTTCGAAGAACAAGAAATCGGATAAGAAAAATGATGACAAGGAAAATAAAGGAATAAGCGATCCTATGCTGATGGCAATTAAGATTGCTGTAGTTTTGGTGGTTATAGTTTATTATGTGTTGCTTATCTTTGGTAAGAAGCTGCTTGGGGCAGACAATGAGTTTTTCAGAAGTCTTTATCTGTTCTCTAAAGATGGAGACTTTGAACCGATTCGTTTCTACAGGATACTTAGTCTTGTGATAATGGTTCTTACTGTACGAGAAGTGCTTACATGGATATTTGACAAGATAATAGCAACTCCGGAGCTTACGAAGAAGACGGGAACTGCGATAATAGGTCTTTTCCAGAGTGCGGTGAGATATACTGCTGTCCTTGTACTGTTTTTCATGATATTACGTACACTGGGAATGAATACCACAGAGCTTCTTGCCGGTGTTGGAATACTTACTATGATAGTGGGTCTCGGTGCAGAGAGTATTGTTGCGGATATTGTGGCAGGATTCTTTATCCTTATTGAACATCTGTATGATGTGGGAGATATCATAACCGTTGATAATTTCTACGGAAAGGTTATCGCCATCGGAATCAGATCTACCAAAATTGAGGATAAGAGTCAGAATATTAAGATCATACGTAACTCATCAATCGGAACCCTTATCAACATGACAGAGAAGAAGACCATGCTTGCCCTGCATCTTGTACTTGATTATGATGTTGACCTGATACGTGCAGAGAAGATCATCAAGGATGCGCTTCCCGCCATGAAAGAGAAGATTCCGGATATAATAGATGGACCTACATATCTTGGAGTAACTAATATAGACGGTAATGGACTTACCATAAGAATAATTGCCGGATGTAATGAGGCGGCAAGACCGAGAGTTAAGAGAAAATTATTTAGAGAGTTAAAGCTGCTCTTTGATGAATATAACATCAGTTTTGGATGGAATAATTATATCAAGCATACAGATTAGATATAAAATGAAGGGAGGGAAGCTCTATGATGCCGCGGGATTACGAAGATCATCCGGAATGGGATTATATAGATATAGACTGTGATGATTATAATACTTCTTTATATACCGCATTGGACTTATTAGATGCGGCAGACGATTATAACGGTGAATACGAGCATTCCCTGGATTATCCCGATATTAACGGGACGGAATCCTCATTGACAGATGAAGAAGAGGGCGATGATCGCAAAAATAGTGATTCCTCATCTTCAGGTGCATCAGGTGTATCCGGTGCCGCATCTGCGGCTGCTAATGCAGTGTCTGCTATAGTAAGGTCTTTTGTGATGCTTGCCACGGGGGCAGCTATTATCACAGGTTCTTATCAGAAATCACTGGCGATAAGGAATGGTGAAGCCGCTAATATGCGAGGCAGTAATGAGAGTATGGAATCTTCGGATGACGATTATACTGACGGTGACAATAATTCTGAGTCCGGAGCAGAAGGTGAAAATGCAGAAGAAACCGTTCATAGTTTCAGACTGAGTAATACAAGCGAAGAAAACAACGGAAAGATAATATATACTTATGTGTGTGACAATTGCGGCAAGGAAATTACCGTAGAGGTAAATGTGGAAAGCAGAAAGTTAGAATCGGAAGGTTTGCAGGAAGAAGAACAGGAACAATTACAGATGCAGGGGGAAAATGGGGTAGAGAATGATAAATAAGTTATATAATAAACTGGCAGAAAAATATGAAAATGTTAACGAGCGGGTGTGCATATCAACCGGACACACAGGGGTTAAGGTAAAGACTTTGTCTAAAGAGGCGGAATCTATAGTGGATGAACTCCTTGTGCTTTCTGATGTATTCGGTAAGGAAACTTACGAAGACTGTAAGGACAAATTCGAGATTATAGTTGATATTGATGAAAAGTTAAGCGGTGAGCTTCGTAAGTATATGGTTGAAAATCTGACAAAGTCGGAAAAAGAGGTGTTTAATCGGAGAATGCCATGTCCGGGGATTGATGTCTATGAGGTGGATGGAGAGTATGCGCTTATTGATTGGCGGAAAAAGGCGCTTATGATTACCAATATAGGTTCTAATAAACTGATTGTGTCAGCAGATGCCATGAGTGGCGAACTGCATGGACTTATAAAGCATTTGGGAACTACACCGTTTGTATTATCAGGGGATATACACCTTATGCATGGTACATCTGTCAATTATAAAGGTAAGAATATTATAATTGCCGCTGAGAGTGGACACGGAAAGACCACATTTGGACTGCTGTTTGGGCTGAATGGCGGTGCGTTGATTTCTGAAGATATATCATATATAATAGAGACATCGAGAATCATCAATACAGGCTCAAAAAATTATATAACAATAAGAAAAGGTACCCTCTATGCTTTCAGAGAATACTTTAGTGAGTTTTGCACTGAGGAGAATCCATCTCCAAAGGAGCTATATCTGGCAGGAGAAGATGAGAGTGTCAGGGTCAGCCTTGATACACTAAGGCTTCACAGTGAATCCGGGAACAAACTTGAGCCGATAGACTGTGTTATAGTTCCTGAGATTGATGGAGACTACAAAGGGTATGAGATTGTAGATTTAGATAATGACGAGATTAAAAGTATCAACACCATAAGCAACCGAGATTATAATACAGACTGGTTATTGCCTCTTTTGTCATGCGATGCAGACAGAAAAGAGTGCAGGAATAATTGTAGCATTGATGGTGTAAGATATGTCAGATTGCACACGGATTTCAATTATAGGGATAATTTTGAAAAAATCATATATGATTTATTACTATAATGGCAAGGTCATAAAGTAAAACGTACTTTGCGCAGGCGTTAGTTTGGGGCAAAATATCTTTTGTCCCATAATTACATATATGGTGGAGAATGATACGGATTTGCACGTATGAAATGTATGTGATATTCCATTTTGTGGCAGGATTTTCCAGACATAAATAACAGAATAGGAGTATGGGAATGGATTCGATTATTGAATTAAATGTTGGGACAGACTTTGATATCTCTGTGCTACATTCTATTATTGAGATGAATGAAAGGTCGGAAGAAATAAAGGTGACGGAGGTTTACGGAAGTCTTCGCACTGAGTATATTGATATGCCTTCGGCAAGACCGGATTTCAGGTTGTCAAATTCAGATAGGGCAAATTTTGAAGAGTATATTAAGATTGCAGATAATAATGGCATAGGCATTAATTATACAGCCAATGCATCATTTAACCGTTCTATAGATGAGTATGCGGGCAGGAAAGATGAGATTACTGATGTGTTCAAGTACCTTGAAAGTGTCGGTGTTAACAGTGTCATCGTTGCCAATCCCTTACTTGTTGAGATGATTTCGGAATGTACAGACTTAAAGATTAAAATATCAACAATACAGGGAATTAACAAGCCAAGTGCTATAAAGCATTATGCAAACGGACATGTGAATAAGATATGTGCTGACATTTACGCAAACAGGAATATTCCACTTCTTAAGGCGATGCAGGAGGAGGCAAATAAATACAATATTGAGATAGAGCTTCTTGCCAATGAGATATGTCTGTATGGTGATGCGCCCTGCAGCAGTATCTTGAGATCTTCATGTTACACACATTCATCTATGGGTGGTAATAAGGATAAATTATTCAATAACTGGCCCTTTGAGAGATGTCAGAGAGCCAGACAGGAGTATCCTATCTGCTGGCTGAAGATACCTTATATTCTTCCGCAATATCTTAAGTATTATAAAGAACATACGGGAATACATAATTTCAAGATTACAGGTCGTACAAACACTCATGAGTATCTGTTAAGAACTTTGAAAGCGTATATGGATATGGAATATACCGGAAGCATTCCGGAACTGTTTATGCTGCCGCAGAATATATCTAACAATGATGTGCTCATTTATACAGAAGAACTTGAAGAAATGGGATTTTTTGATAATCTGCTTAACAATAAGCAGTGCGATTACCGATGTGAGGATTGCGGCTTTTGCGAAGGATACTGGAAAAAGTTAAATATGAAATAGGAAGGAAGATGTTAACACGGAGACGATAGTCGACATGATATGTAAGGTTGCGGAGGGTGATATATGGTTTCCCCAAATGTTAAAAGAGTTGTCATAACCGGTGGTCCCTGTGCAGGAAAGACAACTGCAATAGAAAGTATAAGAACATATTTTGAACAAAAGAAAGGTCGGGTTATATTTGCCGGTGAAGTACCCACTGAAATAATGAGGATGGGTATAACTTTGGCAAAGTATGGCAAGCTCCCATTTCAGAGAGCAATCATAGATCTGCAGCGCAAAAAGGAGCAGGTCATAATGGATGCGGCATGCTCTGTAGATGACGGGCAGGAGGTTCTCATCATATATGACAGAGGGATTCTTGACCATTTTATTTATCTGAATTCCGAAGAACAGAAGTTAATTGAAGAGGAAATGGGACTTGACAGACAGCAGTTATATGGCAATTATGATCTGATCATACATATGTTGTCTGTGGCATCCGAGATGCCGGAGCTTTATGAAAACAGCGAATTTAGACTAGAGGCTGTTCCTGAGGCGAAAGAAATTGATGATAAGATAGGGAACATATGGAAGCAGCACGCCAATTATGTCCGGATTGGCTGCGAAAGAGATTTTGATGTAAAGATACAGAAACTTATAAGGATAATAGAATCTAATTAAATCCATATTATCTCTTACATTATTCAGGTTTTCTTGATTTATCACAGCGTGTTGTTACTTAGGATGGAGGGATTATTTTGGCAGAACATGTAACGGGGTATTACACAAGAAAAAACATTTTATGGGCTCATTTTATCTTAGGTTTTTTGGTACTTAACATACTTATGGGTATTGCGGGAACAAGAGCTTATGCGGCAACTACGAAGGAGATTACGGGAGTAAGCCGATATGATTATGCCTTTCAGGTACTTGAGAAGTCCAATGCCGCAAGAGTAAAGCAAGGGAAAAATGAGCTTACCATGGATAAGGAACTCTTAGAGGATGCCATGTGCAGGGCGGCTGAATGTGCAATTAATTTTGACCATATAAGACCGAATGGACAGAATTGCTTTGCCATGGATGATAAGATATATGCGGAGAATCTTGCAGCGGGGCAGGAGACTCCGAAAGAGGTGGTTGCAGACTGGCTGGCTTCATCCGGTCACAGAACCAACCTTCTTAATAAGGATTATAAGTCAATAGGTGTGGGATGTTTTGAGTATAAGAATACGCTATACTGGGTGCAGCTTTTCGGATATGCAAAGGCGAGTGCTGTAGGAGAACCCGCAACAGGCAAGACCACATATCAGATAGCCCTGTCTAAGTCGGCGGTGACAAAGAGTCTTTCAGGAGTAGAGATTACTTCCGACCCGTTGGCAAGTAAGGTGGCAAATGTTAAGCTGACAGCGGGTAAGAAAAAACTTACCCTTAAGTGGGCGAAAAAGTCGGGGATATCCGGTTATCAGGTGCAGATATCCAATAAGAAATCATTTAGCGGCGCAAAGACATATACATTGGCAAGCAGTAAAAAGAAGCTGGTCATAAAGAAGTGCAATAATAAATCTCTGAAATCAAAAAAGAAATATTATGTTCGGATAAGGGCATATATAGAAACTAATAACTCTTCCGGTTCGGACAGTAGCGCAGATGGTACCACTATAGCAACTGCAAGTGGGGCGAGCGATGCTCCGGGCGCAACAGAGGTAAGTACAAAGTATAGTAAGTGGAAAACGGTTAGTAAGAAGACGAAGTAAAACAACAAACCATTATCAGAGGCTATGTATGTGTTGGTCTTGAATCTATATAAGACACACAATAAGTTCTGATTTTCATATATGGTTTGCAAACACGAAAAGACAGTAGGAGGTTATGGTATGAACAGGGATATTAAGGGAAGAGTGCTTGCATGGGTGCTGGCATTTGTGATGGTGGCAAGTGTTATCATGGTTCCGGCGGACAAGGTCAAGGCGGCAACAAGCGATAACCTGTATGTTATGCTCAGCAAGGAGAAGGAGGAAAATGGTTATAAGCAATATGCTGTTATGATCGTTAACAAATCAGGAAATGATATTAGTAACTGGAATATAGAATTAGCATTTAATGAAAATGTTCAGATTAATTCTGTATGGAATGGTGCATCTTATAGTGGGAAAAAGATAATTGTTGAAACTCATAAGGAAGGTTGGGATAATTCTACTGTTTCTAATGGCGAGACAAAGGAAACCGGAGCGGGATTTCAGATTTATTCACCTGATATAGATACTTCGATGTTTACATTGACTTATGATGGTGGTTCCGTTTCAGGAACGCCTGTGATCGATAATGAAGGTACATCAACACAAGGAGGGACAGCTGATCAGGAAACTGATTCTACAACTGATTTGAATTTGGATATAGATTATAATTACGCAAAATTATTACAGTATTCATTGTATTTTTATGACGCTAATATGTGTGGTCCGGATGTTGAGGATAACTGCTCTTTGTCATGGAGAAAGAATTGCCATACATACGATCAAACTGCGATTTCTTATAACAATCAAACAATTGATGTATCCGGAGGATTTCATGACGCAGGTGATCACGATAAATTTGGATTACCGGAAGGTTATTCCGCTACAATGCTTGGTATAGGTTTTTATGAATACAAAGATGCCTATGAGCAGACGGGGCAGACTGGACATTTTAAGAAAATTTTGGATCATTTCTGCGACTATTTTATGAGATGTACAGTACTTGATGAAGCGGGAGAGAATGCCATAGCATTTTGCTATCAGGTGGGAAATGGTGACAGCCATAATTATTGGCAATCACCGGAAAGTGAGACAATTACCCGCCCAGGATATTTTGCCGATGCCACAACACCTGCTACGGATCAGGTGTCAGAAGCGGTTGCTGCACTTACCATACATTATCTGAATTTTGGAAATGAAGAATACCTTGATTGTGCGAAAAAACTGTTTGAGATGGCAAAGAAGAATAGCAAAGCGTCACAAAATGCGCAAAATGGTAATTTTTACAATTCATCAGGTTGGGCAGATGACTATTGTCTTGCGGCGGCGTGGTTGTATAAGGCAACTGATGACAGTGATTATATGACGGAGTTCAATAAGTATAAAGGTCAGGTTAAGACTGGTTCATGGCCGTCATGGGATGATGTGGGTCCATATGCATTGGCCTATGGTGAGGACAATTGGTCAGCACTTGGAAGCAATGTAAATGCAACAAAGAATGGATGTACAAATGTTGATAATGGCTTTGCCTGGTTGGCAATGTGGGCTTCTAATCGATATAATGCCAATATGCAGTTAGAAGGTCTCATATATGATAAATATATGGATAGAGATTATTATACTTCATGGGCTGAAGGACAGATGAAATTTATTTTGGGTAATAACACAAAGCATCAGTGTTATGTTGTAGGTTATAATGAAAATTCAAGCAAATATCCTCATCACAGGGCTTCATCAGGTTATCCGGATTTTCCTAATCAGGGATATAATACAACTACACAGAAATATACACTTTTAGGTGCACTTGTAGGTGGTATTGAAAGTTCTGATGGAACATACCATGATGATTCGGATGATTATTATTGTAATGAGGTGACACTTGATTATAATGCTGCATTTACAGGAGCTGTAGCTGCGTTATATTTAAAAAATAAGGATGATGGTAATCAGGAAATAGTTTCATCTGATAATGCTGATGAAACTATGAAGTCTTTGGTTAAAACATTCTACGATTCAGAAGTTGGAACGAATACCTCTACCATTTCTTTCACCCTTTCAACAGACCCTGAAAACGGTGTGATAGCCGAGGTGGAGGAAGGTTACAGATCAGCAGGTAAGATAACGGTTACTATAACTAATACCGGAGATACCGACTTGGAAGGTTTGTCTGTTTCATTTGACAAAAAAGAAAATACAGATTTCGAGATAGTTAAAGAACTTACCGGGGGGACGTTAGCGGCCGGTGAGAGCACTTCAGTTGATATATCGTTGAAGAGTGGCAAGAGTGCCGGAAACTACACAGATTCCGTTGTGGTTTCAAGCGGTACAATTAAGAAAACGAAGAATATTTCTCAGACAGTAACTGAGAAGAAGATTCCTCTTACAGGAATTAAACTAAGCAAAGACTTGATTTCGTTAGAAAAAGGAGAAGATGCTACTGTCTCTGTAGAAAATTCAGATGTTGTAATCACTGCCGAACCGGAGGGGGCTTCTCTCGGTGAATTGGGATTTTCTTCTTCTGATACCAAAGTTGCTGCTGTAGATGAAGATGGCAATATAACTGCAGTTGGCAAAGGAAGAGCTGTTATTACAGTAAGTTCGGGTGATAAAAGTAAGGAGTTGACAGTAGATGTTAAGGTAACTCCTCAGGGTATCGACATGAAGGAAGCGGTTTCTCTTACACTTACAGAGGGTGAGGATACTGAAACGTTAATTGCCAAAGTAATTCCGGAGGATGCGGATAATGCCGTGATACGTTGGGAAATACCTGAGAATAATATAATAGCGACAGAAGAGGATAAAGA
This sequence comes from Lachnospiraceae bacterium, assembly GCA_017469275.1. Lineage (GTDB taxonomy): Bacteria > Bacillota > Clostridia > Lachnospirales > Lachnospiraceae > CAG-590. Next base: position 13,539 of record JAFUGT010000052.1, on the reverse strand, counting down.
AGGTAAGGAAGATAAAGAAAACTCTTCAAAATTATCTATAACTGCCCTCTCAAAGGGTACGGTCACAATTACTGCTTTCATAGCAGATATGACCGGAACAACTGTGGCAGCAACAGAGATAAAAAAAGACTGTGTTATTACAGTAACTCAGGAGATAGAAAGTATAACGATTGATAAAGAAAATGTTCTTATGACCACTACTATAGGCGAGAATACAAAGCAGTTGATAGCTTCTACAATACCTGCGGATGCAGAAGGGGTTGCATGGACTTCTTCAAATTCAAAAGTTGCAACAGTCAGTCAGGATGGTCTTGTTACGGCACTCGGTTCCGGTGAAGCGGAAATAACAGCACAGATTGGTTCTAAGAAGGATACATGTATAGTTAAGGTAGTTAAACCTATAGAAAGTGCTGCAATAACAGATAATAAAGGTGATGTACTTGAAACTTTGCAAATGCAGGAAGGAGACACTATGAAAGTCAAGGGAAGTGTCACTCCAAAGGATGCAACAGGTGCAGATGTTATGGAATGGTCTGTATCAGAAGGGACAGATATAATTTCCTTTGATACTGAAACAGGAGTTGTAACTGCATTGAAGGAAGGTACCGCCAAATTAACATTAAAGGTTGGCAAAGATGTTGATAATATATTAAATACTAAGACGGCAGTTCTTCAGGTTACCGTATCTAAAAAAGCAACAGACCCAAGCGGTGAGAACACAGACCCGAATGGTGAGAATACAGACCCGAGCGGAGAAAACACAGACCCGAGCGGAAAAACCACAGGTCCGGATGTGGTGATAGATAAGCCCAATGTTATCAATATAAGTGAACTGCCGGGTGGAGCTGAATATAAGGGTGATTCTATTCCGGATAGCTGTTACATTACATATACGGATGGTGTTGACAAGCCGACAGCCCTTTACGAGGAAGGCAGATTAACTCTTCTTCTTAATACAGACTACAAGTTGGTGGGTACAAATGAGATGCTTACAATAACCTTCAGAAAAGCAGAAGAAGTGGCAGGAAGAGTCAGTAACGAGAATATTGTATTAGACGGCGTAACTGTCAAGGCGGTAGATGCGGATGTACCTGTTACATTGACCGGTAATACTACGGTAAAAGGCAATGTAGAAGCTTCAAATATTACAATAACAGCCGGTATTGTTAATATCGGTGGAAGTGTAAATGCAGATGACAAAGTTACAATAACCGACGGAAAGGTTACTGTTGAAGATGGTATTAATGCAGGTGGAGAAATAACCATTCAGTCAAAAGCCACACTTTCCGTTAATGTAGCTAAGAAGGCAGAAAATGGTCAGTCAAATGCAATAACAGGCTCTGCCATAACAGTAGAAGACGGTGCGGCAATAACAGCAGGTAACAATGTTGATAGTAATCTGTTTTCCATTGCGCCTAAGAATGAGAAGGGTGAAGTTATCGATGTTAGCAAATATACAGATAATAAATCTTCTGATACAGGCGAAAGCGGAAATAATCTGGGTAACGGAAATTCAAATGCCAATAACCCGCAACAGACGGGAGGCACAGATATAACTACGGATGGCGGTGCTCAAAGTCCACAGGTCATTAATGCCACAGATATGACAATTATGGCAGATGTCAAAGGTGTTAAGGGTGTAAATGCAGCCGGAACATATCAGTTAGCTAGGGGAAAAGCCATGACCTTATCGGCAGCATTTAGTCCGGAAGGTGCGGTTGGTGAGAATATAGCGGTTACATCTTCTAATGCTAAGATAGTTGCGGTTAACGGAAATAAACTTACCGGTAAGAAGGCCGGAACTGCTACAATAACCGTCACATCCGATAATGGAATTGTTAAGAACTTCAAAGTAAAGGTGATGAAGAAGGCAGTAAGCAAAGTTAAGTTCAAGTCTTCTAAGAAAACAGTCAAAGTCGGAAAAACACTGAAACTCAAGGCTGTCACAACTCCAGCTAAGAAGGCAGGCAGCAAGTTATATTGGAAATCGGCTAACGAGAATGTGGCAACGGTAACACAGAAAGGCATTGTCAAAGGAATTAAGAAGGGTAAAGTCAAGATAACGGCGATTGCCCTTGACGGCAGCGGGAAGAAAGCTACTGTTAAGATTACGGTGAAGTAAGAGATATATTAATTATAACAGGGTATAGACAGACCATATTGCACTTGATTTGTTGTGTGATATGGTCTGTTTTCGTATTCGGTTTTGTATATAATTGCCAAAAATGTCATGGTGATAAAGTTGCATTTCGTGGTGTGTTGTGCTATAGTATTAACTTGTAAGGAAAGGTTGAATTACTTTTCAACTATTATTTAGAAGGAGGATAAGATATGAGAAGAATGAATCTTAAGAGAAGCTTTACTGCTTTTGCATTGGCGGCAGTAATGGCGGCAAGTGTTGTACCTGCTGTCCCTGCAAGTGCTGAGACGGTTAAAGTAGCTGATGTTGAGCAGCTTGGCGCCGCTACTGTTGCAGCTCCTACGTTGAGTCTCAAAGAATCAACTATGAGTGGACAGGTTACGACAAGTTGGAAATTTACGCGTAGTAATGTTCCCGAGCCAAAGAAAGAAGAAGTTAAAGAAGGTACATCAACTTATACAAATACGTATGATTATACAATGTATGTTCTTGTGTTCAATCAGGGGGATCGTACTAAACCGGTATACGGTAGCATGTATACAGATGACTTCGGCAAGAAAGTTATAAGTGGGGGACGCACTTTTTATTACGTTGATCCCGCTAAGGCGGATAAAGATGAATTTGAATTTACAATTTCCAGTGGAAGTTTGACACCGGGTAAGAAGGATGTTGTAGCATATATCTGGGACAAATATTCATTCTCGAAAGATAATAAGGCTGCTTATGATGCTGCTAAAGCCGCTTACGATAAAGCTTATGAAGCATATGCGGCCGGTGGTTATGTTGGGGAAGCACCTGAGAGTCCTGAAGGAACCTGGTCAAAAGATTATGTTTCAAGAGCGGATTATTTTGTTCCATCTGCGCCTGTCACGATTGATGTTGGGATAGAGGCTGATGTATCTACGACGGTTACATCGACTTCCGTAAAACTGAGTATGGGATATTCCAGCGCAACGGGATATGAAATATATCGTAAAGAAGGTAAGAAATATGTTAAGGTAGCTTCTGTAGCTTCCAGAGTATATGAGGACAAGGGTCTTTTATCAAAGACAACATATTCTTACAAGGTTCGTCCATATTATATTAATGATGTTAATAATACAACATTTTATGGTAGTTATACGTCTATTGAGGCAACTACTACAGGTAGTGCACTTAATCTTAAGGCTAAGGTGAATAGTAAGAATAAGGTGGATCTTACATGGAAGAAAGTAACAGGAGCAACAAAGTATCAGATATATCGCTTGGATACAACATCTAATACATCATCTATATCTAAGGGAGATAGCAATGCTTTTGATTCATATAAGTTGATAGCTACTGTTAAAAAAAGCAAGAAGAAATATACAGATAAAACAGTGTTGACTAACAGAGAATATTCATATTATGTCAAAGCAATTCTGTCTAAAGCAAATAAGAAAGATAAACAGAAAAGCGTAGAACAGAGTGCAGGTGTTAGCATAGCATTTGGAACACCATCAATCATTAACAGGTATACAGATGCTAATGGTAATAAAACTGTGGAGTGGGAGAAAGTGTATGGCGCAGATGGTTATATAGTCGAGAAATATGTGACGGTTTATAAGCCATCTGTTGTAACAGATGATGGTGATGATTATTTCTATAATGCTGCAACAGGATATGTATACACAAAGAATGTTGACGGATCAGCCAACAATAGATATAAGATTCAGGCGGATGCTCAGGGTAATAAGGGATTATATTATGTGAGCAAAAGTTATGATGGTACAGAAAGTGTTAATCCATATGCAACATATAAATTAGATGCGTCTAATAATGCATATAGCGAATATGATGGTGTCAAATCATATCGTTGGAAGTTAGATGATTCAGGTAACGTATATTATGTTGATAGTGTGACCGCAGAGATTAGATATGTTGAGGATTATGATAAATCAGATTGGCAGACATATAAGAATATCGGGAAGAACACTACATCTATCAAATTACCGGCTGAAAGCTATAAGGCACCTACAAAAACTATAATCAATACTGTTCAATATAGAATCAAGGCCTATAAGGGAACAGCTTTTAGTAGTTCGGTTGAGATTGACACAGAATACTCTGCAGGTGTACTTAATAAGGTTACTGCAGTTACAGCGGCTAATGGAATCAAGGTTACATGGACACCTGTTGCCGGAGCGGCATATTATATTGTTTACCGTGTGCCTACAGCAGCACTTGTTAAGAACAATGATATTGGCGGATATATTAACGAAGATAATCAAATAGTAGAGTATGTTGGAGCAAAAACTCCTGTTGCTGTTGATGTTGCGGCATGGAATAGTGCTGTTGATGCCAGTGAGGCTCAGTATAAGGCAGCGGTAGAAGCGGCTAATAAAGATACTACAGGTAATGTTAAATATCCTGAATATGATGATTATCTTCATAAAAGTGATAAATTAAAAGATAATAAACAATATTTCTATCAGAACTATTCATATACAAGAAGTATTTTCACTAATGCAGATGCTGCTGCAGGTATTATAGATTACTGTGGAGATATATATGAAGGTTATGACTTGTACAAGAATTATAAAGAAGAAACAGATGATAAGGGAGCTGTGACCAAGGCAGAGTGGGAGTATTATAGTTATCCTGTAGTAGAAGCTGATAATGTAAGAAAGAGTGCTGCTAAAGCAGGTGTAAGTTATACTTATTATGTAAAAGCGGTAATGGCTACTCCTAAAACAGCAGCAGATTATGGAAAAACAGCGTCATCTAAGCATACAGATGATTATTATATAATAGATAATCAGAATGTATCCGCTTACAATATGTCTGTTGTAGGACCGCAGACAACTAACAAGGCATATGGTATGGCTGCAGTTTCATTAGACGAAGGTGATTTCAAGGATGTAATGAGTTCTACTAAGGCTGTTAAGACTGTTGGTACAGCTTGCTTCACAACTAAGAAGGCAGCAGGTAAACCTGCTTTGAAGAGTGCCAAAGCAGCTAAAGGTAAAGTTACCATTACAATTAAGAAGAAAGTGGCAGGAGCAGATTATTACAAGGTATATCGTTCAACCAAGAAGAAAGGTAAGTACACATCTGTTGGTATTACTAAGAATGCTAAGACATTGAAGCTTGTTGACTCAGGTGTAACAAAGGGTAAGACATATTTCTATAAAGTCGTATCTGTTGTTAAGAATGAGGCTGACGGAGAAATTGAGTCTAAGGCTTCGGCAGTAAAGAAAGTTAAAGCAAAATAAGATATATACCAAAGTAATTCAATAAGGTGATAATAACAAAAAAGACTTCGATCTGTATGAATAAACCTACAGACCGAAGTCTTTTTGATAGTTTGCATCAATGCATGCATTTAATAATTGATATTATACAAATCATTATCAGTAATAATATGGTACAACTTAAATAATATCACTTAGCTTTAACTTTCACTGATTTGCTCCATGCACCATAGACTTTCTTGCCAAATAGATTGTTGGTGGAGCGCATTCTTACATAATAGGTACCCTTTTTCTTCATTTTCAGAGTGATTTTGTTATAGTATATCGAATAAGTGCGAGTTTTTGCTTTCTTAAATTTTGAATTGGCAGCATATTGTATATCATATTGGTTTACGCCGGGAACAGTTTTCCAGCTTATTGTTATTTTCTTTTTCTTTCCTGCCTTAACCTTTGGCTTGGACATTTGTTTTGGAGTAACTATTATTGTCTCATTTTTCTTGATATTACTACCATCAGTTGCCTTTGCTGTTATAGTAGCACTTCCTGATGTAAGAGTAGTAACGAGTCCTGTATAAAAATCTACAGTTGCTACCTCAGTATTGCTTGATTCCCATACTATCTTTTTGTTTGTAGCATTTGCGGGAACAGCCATTGCAGATAATTGGATGGTTTTGCCTGCAATTACTTTCTGGTTCCCTGTTATAACAATATCAGTAATAGGAACGGGAGCTAATGTCCATTTTATCTGATATGTTCCTGTTGAATAGCTTTGACATTTAATATAGTATGTTCCGGCGCTAAGATTAATATCACTTATTGTTGAAGATTTTGGACTTTCCTTAGAACCATAAGCCGTTGAGTTTTTGATAGGTTTAAAATCTTTGTCATACACGTAGAAACTTACACTCGTACCGGAAACAACATTAACATCAATATTGGTTTCTGCATTTAAAGTGAAAGAATAGAAATCATAATCATCCGTTTCTGAAAAAAAGCCCTTCACCGTAGTATTGATAGCAATCGGGACAGCGGTTTCAAATTTGTTGTTGGGTTCACGCTCACTGTTTCCGGCCGCTTCAAATGAACCGCGAATTGCATATGTTCCACCGTCACTGTTATACCCGGGCTGAACTTTGACAACATAGCTGCCTGCCTCAAGTGCGAGTGTGACATCTTCGGTTTCCGGTGATGCTTCTGATGAATAAAGACTTTCGTTGGAGAAGGTCTTTGATTGATCACTGTTCGTAATTGTAAATGAACTGTAGCCGATACTTCGTCCCTGATATTCGATTGTTACCCAGCCGGCCGATGGAACAGAAAAGGTGTAGCGGTCATAATCTTCCGGATTTCTAATTTCGCCATTGGTAAAATTAGTGTTGTTGAGGTTCAAGATGTAATCGGCTGCACATGTGTCAATTTTACACGAAAAAGCAGATGACAGAAAAAAGATTAGCAGAAACGACTTAATTAGAATGTTTAGTTGTGATACTTTCATTGCATTATTCTCCTATCCGTATATTTTTTGAAATAAGAGCCCGTATATAGTTATGACAAAAATGTAGTGCTTTTGCTCTTGTTGTAAACATATTAATATACAATAATTAAAAAGTCAATTTTCATGAGTATATAAATGATTAAATAATTCATGGTTACAGTTGTAGTATTTTTATCTTTTCTCTAGTATGAAAGCAGAAGGAATACCCCGGGTAAAGAAGTGAAGAAAGCCAAAAAAGTAACTGTTCCCAAAACCGTTATTATAGACAATGTCACATATAATGTGACCGCTATCGCAGAAAAGGCGTTTTACGGATGTAAAAGTTTATGTTCCTTGCAAAGCTCCTCATATAGTTTTATCGGTGTCCAGAATACATTGGTGGGAGTAAGTATTGCTTTAAGAGCAATAGGTGGAAGTCCTGCATTTTTGAAAGCAGCTAAGAATGCGTCTGTGGCATCGGAGTCCATGCCGGAAAATACCAGCATTTCGGATTCTAATTCTGATGTGGCAGGGGATGCCGAGGGGCTTACAGGTTTTTTCGGAAATCCCTGTATTCCTGTCAGATACCCAAGAGTGTCATGATATGAGGTCGATCTGATATAAGATGTTTTAATAGAAAGAGACCGGCATAGCCGCTCGATTGAGCGCTGCCGGTCATTATTCATATTAAACAGCAAGATTCGTGCCTGATTTGCCATGTGGTCCTCCTATCCGATTGATGCGAATAAAGCTGCAATCTCATCCGGAGATAACTGCTTGTTAGGATCGTCAGAAACCGGAGTGACTTGTACAGGTTCGGGAGCGGGTTCTTCTTTCTTAGGAGCAGGCTCAGCGGCTGCGAACAGTGCAGCAATCTCATCTGCAGATAACTGTTTGTTAGGATCATCAGAAACCGGAGCAACTTGCACAGGTTCGGGAGCCGGTTCCTCCTTCTTAGGAGCAGGCTCGGCGGCTGCGAACAAGGCAGCAATTTCATCCGGAGATAATTGTTTATTAGGATCGCTCATATCACCAACGGTAGGAGTAACCGGTTCTTCTTTGACTTCTTCAGGTTCTGATTTACCTACTACTGTGAAGGTAGGAGTAAATGCTTCCTCTTCGGCATTATTATCAGGTGCCGTCTCTTCCTTCTTAGGAGCAGGCTCAGCGGCTGCAAACAGTGCAGCAATCTCATCGGGAGACAATTGTTTGTTAGGGTCATCAGAGACCGGAGCAACTTGCACAGGTTCGGGAGCAGGAGCGGGTTCTTCCTTCTTAGGGGCAGGCTCGGCGGCTGCGAACAATGCAGCAATCTCATCTGCAGATAACTGTTTGTTAGGATCGTCAGAAACCGGAGCAACTTGCACAGGTTCAGGAGCAGGAGCCGGTTCAGCGGCTTTAGGCTGCTCGGTTGCAGTTTCTGCTATAGGTTCAGCAGTTTTGGGTTGTTCTGCTTTTGTCTCTGTTACAGTAGGCTGTGTCTGAGCAGTTTCACTTGCCAAGTTCTGTTCTGCTTCAGCATATAGAGCATCAAGATCTGCTGTGGTCAATCCCGGAAGACTATCTTCGGGAGCAGGTGCAGCAGTCTCAACTGCCGGTGTTGTCGGAGTCTCAGCCACCGGAGCAGCAGCTTCAATCGTTGGTGTTGTCGGAGTCTCAGCTATCGGAGCAGCAGCTTCAATTGTTGGTGTTGTCGGAGCCTCAGCCACCGGAGCAGCAGTCTCGACCGCCGGTGTTGTCGAAGTCTCAGCTACCGGAGTAGCAGCTTCAACCGTTGGTGTTGTCGAAGTCTCAACAACAGGTTGTTCAACTGCCGGAGCTGCAGGTACAGGCTGTACCGGTTGCATTTGTGGCATCTCCTGATAAACAGGCTACATTGTCATCTGTTGTACAGGCATATAAGGCTGCATAGGCACTGACTGCATTTTGCTGATATTAATGGAAATATTCTGTAACTCGTGAGCTACATTATTAATCTGCATGCTTAAAGCCTGGTCCATGTTCTCAGGCTGTGTTTTCAGATATTCCACGATTGATTCAAGCATATTGACTACATCAGCATTGTCAGCCTGAGGTATCTGCTCAAATCCTTGGGAGAATGTGTCACTTAAATGATTCTTGATGTCTTTAAGTGTTGAGATAAGTTTTGTTGTATTACTTTGATCATACTTTATAAGAAGTTTGGTGGATTTGCTCTGTGCATTGGCCAGAACCGAAAGATTCTTATGAAGAGCCGCCTGACTGTCGGTATAGTTGCCTCGAAGGGTTGCAACATTTTCAGCTGTTTGTCTTGTGTAGAGGTAAGTTGCTTTACCAAGCTGCGCCTGAGCACTGCTCATCCCCTCTATCTGGCTTGATAAGTCATCCATACCATTCTTGATCTGAACATTTAACGACTTATTCTTCATATTAATAAAGCCAATAATGTTCTGGGTTAAAATGTAGGCACAGATTAAGAATATTGCGCTTACCCCCGCTACTGCAAATATTAACTGCGGATAAGCAACGAGTATGTAGATTAAAGCAATTCCCGCAGTGAGCGTGGCAACAACCGATATGGCAAGTTTGTTGTCATTTTGTTTGATCATGTCAAAGGCCCCCTTTGTATATATACGTTATTATTCGTTAATTTATCATGTCGACAGATAATCCTTATTATACACGAAAAAGTAGGTTTAGTAAAGAAAATGATTGCATTTTAAATGCGAGTGTTTGACAGGAAATCGTAACAATTTTTGGTAAAAATATTATGTATAAACTTTGAAAAACAGGCAATAATAGGAATAGGAAACAAGAAAGAAGGTATTATTACAATGACAGAACAAACTTTGGATCTGTTAGATCAGGTCAACACTGGCTGTAAGATGGCTATTAACAGCATGAAGCAGGTTAAGGAATATATAGTTGATGACAAGCTTAAGAATCTGATCAACAGTTATACGGATGAGCATGAGAGACTTGAGAAGGAGACGGGAGATCAGCTTGCCAGATATGGTAAAGTCGAAGAGAAACCGGGACTTATGGCATCTGCAATGTCGTGGATAAGCACAGAAGCAAAACTTCTTATAAAGGATGACGCAAGGCAGATCGCCAAGATTATTATGGATGGCTGCAATATGGGTATTCAGTCGGTTGCTGAATATCTCAACAAGAATGAGAATGCTTCTCCGGAAAGTGTTCATTTAGCCAAGAGGCTTATCAAGACAGAAGAGGATCTTATGAGTGAGATGAAACAGTTTATGTAAGAAATAGCGCCTGTTTCTTAACGTGCAATCATCAAGACGAGAGTGGTCAAGATTTATAAATAATCCGGGATGTATAAGTTACAAATTACATCGGATAGAGTTATCAAATACGCAAATCTAACGCCAAACGAAGCAAGAAAACTGGAACGAAATAGTACACTTTAAGACTTACAGAAGTGACAATATGATTTTTAAGAGCCCCTATGAGATAGAAATACCTGGTAGGGGTTTTTATATTTCTGTTGATAAATTCCGGGAATATGGTTATAGTATTATTACAAACAACTAACAAATGCATACATTCTGCATGAGATTATAAAGTAGATGATTTTTATGGCTGAACAGGTTCTAATCCAATTCAGAGCAGATAAGGAGATGAACGAATGAGTGAATTAAAGAAAAAAATCAACTATACAGTGGTATGTGTAAATGAGTTCGCTAACAAATTTAATATTGCATCTAAAGAAGCATTTAACTATCTGTATGAGCATAAAGGAATAGAGTTCATTAAGGAACATTATGATATTGAACATACTCTTAGTATAGATGATGCTGTTGAAGATTTGACTATTATTTGCAGAAATAATGGGGGTGGTTACTGATGTTATTATATCATGGAAGTAATACAGATATAAAAGAGATAAACCTTGCTATGTGTAGACCTTACAAAGATTTTGGACAGGGATTTTATCTTACGGTTATGAAAGAACAAGCTGAGAAAATGGCTAATCGTGTTGCACGTATTTATGGTGGCTCACCGGTTTTAAATATATATGAGATTGATGACATTTTTATTCAGATGGAAGGTTTGAACATTAAGGATTTTGGTACGGAAACATCAGAAGAATGGGCAAGATTTGTCAGAAACAATAGAAGTAAGAAGTTCACTGATTTTTCGAATCCTGAATGTAACTTTGACAATAAATATGACATAGTAATTGGTCCGATTGCGGATGATGATATGGCACTTTTGTTTAGGCAATACGAGAATGGAGTAATCACATTTGAAAATATGCTCAATGGCATGATTTATAAGAAAACTACCAATCAGTATTCCTTTCATACACAGAAGGCTATTAGTTTGCTTAGAAAGGTGAGTGATTGATTTATGGGTAAAGAGCAGCAAATGATTGAATATATGGTGCAGGACCTTGTTGAAATGCTAACAGAGACCCGGAGTATAGAATATGATGTTGCTATGCGTACTATATATGACTCACAAGTATATGAAAAGCTCATAGATACTGAAACAGGTTTGTACAGAGAGAGTCCATCATATGTGTATGGCTTGCTTCAAGATGAGCTTAATTTTGGACATATAGTTCAAGCAGAGGTGTGAATACATGGATTTACAGGAGATATAAAATAAGATAAACAATCTGTTAAATGGAGAAGGGCGTAAGCTTGTTTTCTGGTATTAAGAAGATGCGTGACAGCTATCTTGAGGCTCCTAACTTTACGCAGGGAAAAGAGCCTGAGTTATATTTTTGCGTATAAGTATATTAGCAGTTCTCGTTTTTTGATGCAATAGGAAAGTGCTGCCAGTTTTATGATACTCATCATTTTATAAAATGATACATATAAAAGTTCGATTTATATAGATGAAATAATTGTGGTAGAAGTGGTGATTTATCTTTTAGCTGAAAATACCATATTAACCGTGAAATTTCAACCCTCATGCCGAAAATACGATGTTTTCAGGTGATTTCAGCGATGGGCATATCACTTTGGTCAACATTCGGTCAACTTTTTATGACACTTCAAGATACAACAATATAGGCTTCACGCATCAAGCACTTGTTAAGAAAGGATGGTCGTTATGGGAAAAGGTATAGTAAAGAAGCATAAAGCACTCAAAGTCATATTGATCGTTCTGTCTTTTATGGTGATACTGTGCATCGGCGGATTCTTTATCGCAGCTACGCACACACAGATTGTTGTGGGCTTCATTCAGAAAATGGCTGACAACGGCAAACCGCTGAACTCCTATGAACCTTTGAACGAACCGCAGAACGGCTTGAAAGAAAACGGGCAGTATCTCATCAGCGAGATTGAATACGCAAAGGACTACCCGAAGTAGGAGGTTATGTTATGGGAAACACAAAACCGAAAAGCAGACTGGAAAAGGTGCTTATCATCATCGGCATTATCTTTTTAGTGATCGCCGCAGGCATTTTTATTCTTCTCAAGCTGACATTTCTCAAAACATTCCCGAAGCTCAAAGGTGAACCTGAGATTGGCAAGTGGTATGATGTCGTAGTCGATGATGCAAAGTCCTCGGACGGCAGTGAATGGCACGGTATCTTCCGCAAGGGTACGGAAAACAAAGTCGTTGTATATTTCTTTGGCGGCGGTGTGAGCATCACCCCTGAGACTTCTGAGGGCGGTAATAAGTTCTATGCGACAAATATGACAGCTCAGGATTTTGTTGCACAGGGAGGTATCGGCAGCACAGCGGAGGATAATCCGTTCAAAGACTGGAGCTTTATCGTGATTCCCTATGCGACTGGCGATTTTCACGCAGGCACGGGAACTTATGAGGGCAAAAAGACTGTGTATCACACAGGATACAGCAATTACTCCGCTTATGTGGAACAGGTCAAGCAGTATATCGGAGAGCCTGATACGCTGCTTGTAACAGGCTTTTCAGCAGGCGGATTTGCGACATCCTTGCTGGCTGATGATGTGATCGACCGTTTTCCCAGCGCTGAAAATGTAACTGTCTGTGTTGACAGCTCGCTCCTGCTTTATGACGGCTGGCACGAAACGGCTGTGGATTTGTGGCAAGCTCCGGCTGAAATATCAGACAGACTGACCACAAACAACCTTGTCCTTGACAGTCTGACCGCACTCCACGAAAAGCGTGGTGACAGCGTGAAAATACTCTTTGACTGCTCCTATCGTGATGATACCCTGATGCAGTATCAGTCCTATATCGACAGCGGAAAAATGGATAAGACCAAAGAGCTTGGCGATAATTTCCAGCGTGATCTGAAGGAAATGGTAAACGGCTTGCAGACAAATATCCCCGATGTAGGCATTTATATCTGGTGCTGCGGAGAAGATGCAGAAACCCATAATACCCAGCATACAATCATATCTGCGAATGTATTTGACAAGCTCGGAAATGATAGAAGCATCGGTGAGTGGATATATGATGCAGTGAACGGTGATGTAAAGACCTACGGGCTTGAACTGCTTGACATGAACAGGACGAAAGAAGAAGCGATTTGAATATGAAAAACAAGCCCCGCATCATTTGCACCCCGACTTATCTGTCATATCGTTTATCATAGCTGAGATCTCCGCAGACTTCAAAACTCTGCCCGCCGACACGACCTTCTCATTGATCACAAGCGCAGGCATTGACATTGCACCGTACTCCATGATCTTTTGCAGATCGGTGATGTACTCGACCTCAATGCCCATACCCTCAACAGCTTTCAGAGTGTTTTCATATAGCTGATG
>JAFUGT010000051.1 GCA_017469275.1 Lachnospiraceae bacterium | reverse complement strand
AGCACTATATATACAAGGGTTAAAAAATATTTTTGTCAAGTTTTCAAAACAATAAAAAAAGCCAGCAGATATGCTGGTTTCACCTAAGTATGATATTAAGTTACTCCAAAAGAATTATAGTGCTAAATCCTAAAGACGGGGGTGTCAAGTTGCGGAAAACTTGTAGATTGCGTTTATATGAGCAGGTCGGATTCAAAAAGAGTACAGGGGAGCTTAAAGAAGGGGTTGTGGACTGTGAATTTTACGTTGAATGAGTTCTAAATGGAAAGGATGACAAAGAGTGCGTAGGAATTGAAAGAGTTCATTGAGTGTGATATTATAGGTATCGTTAATAAGAATTATACTTTCAGACAATTAAAAACCTGGTCGAAAATAAGGAATCTATAGTGGGTAGAGTCATTTATGCATAAGATAAAAAACAGATATTTTGACAAAGATTACAAATTGACAGACGTTTTCAGAGATATGTTAGCCGGAGCGGTAGTGGGACTAATTTCGATTCCGATTTCCATGGGATATGCACAAGTCGCCGGAATTCCCATGGTATATGGATTATACGGTTCACTATTGCCAATACTTGCGTTTGCGCTGATATCTACAACAAAGAATTTTGTGTTTGGTGTTGATGCCGCTCCCGCTGCACTTGTGGCAGGAACTCTTGCTACACTTGGAATTACGGCAGAATCTTACGGTGCATCTTTGGTTGTGCCGATGATGGCTTTTCTTGTAAGCCTGTGGCTTTTCTTTTTTTTCTTCATTAAAGCGGGAAAAATAGTTCAATACATATCAATGCCTGTCATGGGCGGTTTTGTGACAGGCATATGCTGTACCGTTATACTGATGCAACTGCCTAAGTTATTCGGTGGTTCTGCGGGAGTGGGAGAGATAATTCACCTTATAATACATATCAGCGAGGAGAGTACACGGTTCCATCCTTTATCCTTTGCTTTGGGGATAGGAACACTGATAATACTTACAATTAGTAAAAAGCTGGTCAGCAAATTCCCGATGCCGATAGTTATGATGGTGGTGGGAATCTGGATAACAAAGAGTTTTCATGTGGATGAAATGGGAGTAAAACTTCTTCCACATGTGGATCCGGGTCTTCCGACTCCGGTGTTCCATACGGTAACTTGGCAGATGGTATCGGATCTGATATTCCCCTCCCTGGTTATAGCGATAGTAATTCTGGCAGAAACACTGCTTGGGTCAAAGGGAGTGGCTTTAAAGGATGGATATAAGATTAACAATAATACAGAGGTCTTGGCATATGCGGTTGGTAATTTCATTTCTGCTCTTTTTGGATGTCTGCCGGTAAATGGAAGCTTGTCACGAACAGGTATGGCAAGACAATTCGGTGCAAAGTCACAGGTGATGTCAGTTACTGCATCGGGAATGATGGCCCTTATACTTATTTTCGGTACAGGTTATATTGAATATATGCCGGTTCCTGTGCTGACCGCCATTGTAATATCCGCACTGCTAGGTGCCTGTGAATTTGATCTTATGGTGAAATTGTGGAAGACCGGCAGAGTAGAATGTTATATATTTCTGTCAGCATTTTTCGGGGTGTTATTGTTCGGTACTATATATGGAGTTGTCATCGGAATGCTGCTCTCATTTATAATGGTCATAATTCGCGCAGTCATACCACCGAGAGCCTTTTTGGGAGTTATCCCTGAGCGTCCCGGTTTCTATGATCTTAAGAGGTATCACGCAGCAAGAAGTATTAGTGAAACCATAATTTACAGATTCAGCGGTAATCTGTTTTTTGCAAATATTGACACGTTTCAGGGTGATATAGAGGGAGCGATAGGAGAGAATACTAAGCAGGTCATAGTCAATGCGGCGGGAATTACACAGATTGATGTGACGGCAGCGGACAGATTATTGCTGTTAAAAAATAATCTTGAGAAAAGAGGAATTGCCTTCTATCTCACAGAACATATTGGGAAGATAAATGACCAACTGAGGGTATATGGGGCAGAAGAACTGTTGGTTGACGGTAATATAAGACGGACTGTGGAACTGGCTCTTAGAGCATGCGGGATAAACACTCCATATCCTTTGGAGAATACCGGCAGCGATAACGCTAAAGACATTTCCGAAAGGGGTCTATTGGTGGATGCGGAGTTGGAGTGGATATTCGGTGACAAGACGGATGAGATCAAAGAGCAGTTGATAAATGAGATTATAGATAAACTAAAAGAACTGCCAAAGGGAAGTGTTGTAGATGTAGAAACTCTTCTTAATGTAGAGGAACATACCTCCTGGGGTAAAATGGGACTGCTTGACGAGGATGATATTTTAGAGCGTCTGGAGACAGAGCTTACCAGAATGCAGGTGGAAGATGAGGATAAGAGGCGTACACTGGAATACGCATTAGAAGAAAGAAAAGAACAGATAGCGGATCATTTATATAAAGTTAACGATAAGAAGCTGCGATTAATAGAAAAACGCAGATTATCATATGAAATGAAACTTAAGGAGAAAGATCCTCAAACATATGAATTACTTATTCGTATGAGACGGTCGCATATTGAGCAGGTGGATAAGATTGATCCTAAACTGGCGAAACATTTAAGAAAAAGATACAATATAGTGAACGGAGACGAACACATGGAGTCGGCATATTAATTGATATAACGCTATAAAAATAGAAACAAATTAAAAATTTTATGGTTTTTTCTGAGCACCTATTATTTGTAAAACGCAATATAATGGGTGTTTTTTTACTTATTTTCCATATTTTGTAGTTTATT
>JAFUGT010000050.1 GCA_017469275.1 Lachnospiraceae bacterium | reverse complement strand
GCACTGGAAAGAAAATAATCCGCATCATACCCTTCCATTGTAGCTTTGCGTTTTTCTTCCGGAGTAGATGCATTTTCTCGTTCAATGAAATAATATTTTCCCGATTTAACGGCATCCACAAGACCGATTTCCCGGGCACTCATCGCTCCGCCCATGGTAATGCTGCTCCCCTCAGGGATAAGCTCAAGTGCCTTAGCAAGTGCCTCCTCCTTATCAGCCGCATAATAGCCCGACATATTGCGTGACTCTAGTCCTTTGATAACCTTCTGTGCTAATAATTCATTTCTTTTTACAATGTTTTCGTTCATAATCCACACTCCACATCTTCAAAACAGGCGCACTGCAAACATACATACAACAGCACGCCATAATTTTTAACCATAGTTAATATTCATTATTTTACCAGTTTTGCGAACTCTAATGCCTTTCCTACATCACCGTCGACCTTAAGTTTTCCAAGTGTAAATGCTGCCACAGGATCAAGCTTACCGGCTAAGAGCTTATTGAAGTTGTCCATCGAGATAGTAATCTGACACTGCCTGTCATTGTACTCATAAGGCTCAACATTCACCTTGCCATCCTTGACCTCAACATAGAACACTCCACCATTGTCACCGGTGATGTTCACCTGTACCGCCAGAAAATCCATACCGGTAGCATCAATATTGCCTGCCATCCCCTTAAGTTTTTTGATAAGTTCATCAAATGTCATAGTATAACCCTCCTTAATAATATTATGAATTAACATCTGCATTATTTTCATCTATCAAGTTTAATTGATTATTGTCAGGCTGTCAACCAATCGATAATTTGTTGATCAAATGTTACTATTCACAGTAGATATAAGTTAAGATATGTGCTTTAACATACTTGCATGATTAAACACATATCTTAACTTATATCGAAACTGTGAATAGTAACGATTAAATCCATTATATCACAAAACAAACAGGGTGCTGTGAAGAATTCACAACACCCCATAAATTATATAAATGGTAGTTTTTACACAAAGTTAAATTTATTTCCCGAACATTTTCTTATATGAAAATGTATGTAAATATAACATGATACCAATTTTATCTGCGATTAAAATCACACCGCAAGATCAACATGTTGTACTGTACCCACCCCACCGCTCTCTCGTAGGAATATTCCGGTCTGACGAATCATTCCGTTAGTATTATTTGCTGCATCATTGAGATGGAAATCTGTAGACGCACTGCCAAGATAGATAGCACCCACATCCGCCTCCTTGAGACTCATAAGACGGTCATTGCCATTCTCGTCCTTGGTCCACACCGAAAGTTTTGAATAGATATCATCACCCTCATCAATCCATCCGTTACCGTCCTGATCATAATCAGCAAGATCTGCAAAGCCATCTCCTGACTTTGTTCCGAACAGTTCATAGCCGTCATTGATTACTCCGTCACCATTCTTATCGTATGCAAGGAATGCACTTCCCTGACGCAGACTGGAAATCTTATCCTTCTTCCCATCCTGGTCAAGATCAAAATAGAACTTCTGATCAGATAAACCTGCCGGACTGTCATCTAAGTTGATAACGAGGGGATCTGTCATTACGTAATTGTAGGTTTCCAGACTTTCGGACTGAATCGTTCCCGCAAAGGCTCTGGACATCTCCAGATCAAGATTAAATGATATCTCACGTCCGTCTGCTGTCTTGGCAATTCCGGTGGTTGAGAAAACAGTATTTTCCTGTTCCATAACAAAGCTGCTCTTGGAAGTATACCTTACCCATAGACTGCCACTGTTCTCACGGCTTAATCTTCTCTCCTCTGCCGACCCAAAAACTTTACCGGCACCGGCACCATTTGAAACAGTTACGTCTCTAATAGAACCTCCTACACTTCCAAAGGTGTTTCCCGTAAGATCAATAACACCTACACTTCCAGCCGGCATATTCTTCCCCAGACGTCTCATTGTGTTCTCAAACTTCCGGTCATAGTCCTGCATTTCCTCTGACCTCAGCTCCTTACGCAGATCAGAAACACTTCTCATCTTACCGCCGTTTCTCATCTGCCTAAGCATCTCGGTAAGCCGTCTCAGTATACGGATAATCTGTTCATCCTTACTCTCCGCACGAACTGATGGCTCGATTCCATCCGTCTCCACTCGATTGTCTTCCAGCCACTCTTTGACATCTGATGCCTTGCCATTATGTCTGTCACCCCCAGGACGCACTTTGTCCTCAGACCCGTTATGTCGTTTTCTGGCTTCATCCGAAATGGATATGACGGCAGCGTCATCCCTTCTGCCTGCACCTGCCGCCTGCTCCTGCCTGCTTCCAATTCTCTCTTGAAGCGCATTCCAATTAGAAGCGGACATCTGAACAACAACAGATGACGATTCCTGATAGTGACTGTAGCTGGATGACCCGTTCATAGCTACTGCACTGTCTGTGATTCTCATAGTAATCAACTCCTTTCTTTCCTATGAGCCATGCGGATCATGATAATCCGCTGTTTGAATTGTTGCACCCGTTCTTCCTTGAACGGTGTTGGTATTCACAAAGCCTTAAGCCCCGTGATATATTCACATTTTAATGCAAAAAAAGGAATCACATTTACAAATGTAAATATAATTCCATTATAACAGATTACAGACATAAATCAAGTATTTTTTAATACTTTACCTTCTCGGGAATACATTTAGAAAGTTCCTCTTTCGGAATAGTCAAAAATATCTTCACCAGGTCTGCATCCAACTGTGTACCCGACACATCCCGAAGAATATCCACAGCCTCCTCATGAGTTCTCGGCTCCTTATATGAACGTCTCATTGTAATTGCCGAATATGTATCTGCAATAGCGATTATCCTTGCCGCTAAAGGTATCTCGTCTTCCTTCAATTTGTAATAACCATTGCCGTCAATTCTCTCGTGATGATATAGAATCCAGTCTGCAATATGATCAAAGGTATGTAACGGTTCAAGAATCTGCACACCCACTCTAGGATGTGAACGCATAACCTCCCACTCCTCCTCATCAAGTTTTGCCGGCTTATTAAGAATCGATTCCGGAACTCCCAGTTTGCCCACATCATGCATAAGCGCAGCATATTCAAGACTGACAGGATTGATATCATTTTTCACCCAGTTAGGAAGATAGCGGTAAAAAAGCATTGTAAGTTCCTGTACATGTCTGCTGTGCCCGTTAAGATTGGGGTCTCTTGCATCGATAACACCCACAAGTACCTCCGCAATATCAATACTTCGTGTCTTTGCCGTATCCAGAAGATTAAACATAAGGGTTAGAACTATGGCAACAAATACGCTTCCGCCAAAAAGAATCATTGCCATCATCATATCAGGATCAGAGAAAATGGCGATGAAAAGATATCCGATCAAAAAGAAAATAAGTAATACCAAAGCCGTATATTTCCACACCCGGTCACGCTTACTTCCAGAAGATAACACATCATGAGTGGTTTTTATGAATAACAGATACCGTATTATATTTGTAACCATCAGCACTGAGCCGATTATTATAAAGACTATGATTACAATATCCATTATAAGCAACTCCTATACTAATAGTAGGATAAGTATATCACTCATTGCTAAAAATATCCATATTTTTATTTATTATTCTTAATAACTACGTTGAATTCTCCAACCTTACCTACTTGTATCACGCATATCCACATAATAACCTTCAAAAGAAAAAGAGCCGGACAATGGTTACAAACCACTATCTGACCCTTTTGTATATATAATATGTATACCTTATGCGAGCGCTCTTCCTAATGATTTACATTCCTCGAGATCATCATCATTAGGTGCATTATTCGCCATTACACATTCATATGCAAGCTGAGCGCCGGCAGCATTTGCTCTTTCCTCCCAATCTCTCATCCACTGTCCGTCTCCCCATCCGTATGAACCAAACAGTGCTATCTTCTTTCCTGATAATGAGCCTTCAACATCTGTAAACATTGGCTCATACTCGTTCTCCTCCAGCACCTCTGCACCCATTGCCGGACATCCAAATGCAACTCCGTCAAAATCTGCAAGCATGGTACTGTTAAATTCTGATGGTCCAAATACAGTGACTTCTGCTCCTGCAGCCTTTGCACCTTCCTCAACCGCTGCGGCCATTGCTGCGGTATTACCTGTACCACTCCAGAAAACTACTGCTACCTTACTCATGTATTTTATCCTTTTATGTTGTATATATTATAGGTATATATTATTTACCTATGCTGCTACAATTAATTGTTCTAATGATTTCCCATGCTTTAGCGCTCTACAGTAGACCTCAGTACATCTGTTGAATATACGAAATGTACGTTCTGCTTTTTCCACATCCCCGTATACTTTCCAATATCCTACGCACAGAACTCCTTCTTCAGGACTCTTCATAAATCCTTTCACATCCTTTTCCGGATAACCAAGAAAAAGACCAATTTCATGTGGAAAAACCTCATCATTTTCAATATGCTTCACAAGCTGTACCACACACATATCCGGATCAGAGCAGTCATAACCCT
Organism: Lachnospiraceae bacterium; assembly: GCA_017469275.1. GTDB lineage: Bacteria > Bacillota > Clostridia > Lachnospirales > Lachnospiraceae > CAG-590. Next base: position 4,490 of record JAFUGT010000050.1, on the reverse strand, counting down.
TTTCACGCAGAATGCTTCTGGTCTCAGGGCGCATAAGATCCTTCTTAAGGTTTTCTAATCTATATAAGTAAATGAGCACATAATTATCAGTATATCTTAAGGGAATTGCCCTAAGACCTTTCCCCCGTAATATTTTATTAAGACAACGCAGGTCACGGTTAAGCTTTTCCTTAGATTCTCCTAACACAGAAAACAGACTTCCGGTCTTTAGACCTGCTAATGTTGGTGAACAATGTTCCACTATATATTGATTCTTCATATACACCTCTTTATTTTTCCTATCTAACATTGATTATGCCATGTATCAATATATATTATTCAGAAATATAAGCTGCCAAATATTATGGAATATATTTATAAAAATATTATCAGGCTTGTAGTTAGTCATGTCTAACCCAGTGTTCAAAATAAACCATCCATTATTTATAGGATTACTAATGGATGGAATAATATTGGTTAGTCACAACTAACATTATATACATATATTTTGTCTTGTCAATAATCATACCTTTTTTCTATTACGTATTTTTTATCAATAAGACAGTAGTTTTCAGTAAACAAGACTACTGTCTTTCATTAGTCGAACTATAATAAAACATCTTCATACACCCGCATTACATTGCCATAATAAATATTATCAATCTGGTCTGTAGAAAAGCCCTTCTTGCCAAGTGCATGGGCTAAATGATCTAATTTATCCGCCTCCGGCATTCCAACATAAGGGGGAATTCCGTCAAAATCACTGCCAAGTCCAAGCACTCCCATCCCTCCAACATTTACTATGTGTCTTGCATGTTCTGCTATCTTTTCACAGGTCTGATCCAGATATTTTTCAGATGATAATTCAATCTCAGCATTGGATGTTCCGTTCATTTTCGCTCTATTCATGGAGATTTCATTATCAAACAGAAAATCATGGCAGTAATTAAGACCGGTCACGCCGCCACGTTCTCCAAGCATTCTTATCATTTCATCCGTGAGATTTCTAACAAACGGGCACACCTTTCTTGCATTTGAATGACTTGCCACAAAAGGTTTGGTAGTATTATCAAGCACATCATAAAAGCCTGCATCAGAAAGATGAGATACATCAATGATCATTCCAATCCTCTCCATCTCTTTAACAAACTCTATGCCGGTCTTTGTAAGTCCATGCTCTGTATCAGGTACATAAGGAGAACTTGCAGCAGTATAATCCACCTGACCAGTACTACCCTCCATTTGCATTCTGTCTATATTGGGATACCCCAGTTCATTCGGGTAATTCCATGTAAGAGTCATCATCCTTACGCCCTGATCATACAGATAGTGTAACTTTTCAATGTCACCCTGACATGCCTCTCCGCCTTCCACCGTCAGAAATGCCGATAATCTGCCCTTTGTATCATTCTCAAGAATTTCTGATACATTAGTGACCACACCAACCCTGTCCTCATATAATTTCATCTGTTCCTTGAATACTGCAAGCAGTTCTTTGAATCTGGCAAAGCAATCTATTCTTTTTAACTGATCATCATAAGCCTCAATGAACATTGCGAAATTCTGTACAGAATATCCGCCCCTTTTCATCTTATCCAGATTGAGCATCAGTTCTTCGTTTTCCAGATTCCACTTCCCGGCTGTTGTATTGTTGGTTTTGGCATTTTCCTGCCATATCCTTTGAATGGTGTCACAGTGCATATCTATAATCTTCATTCAGCTACCACCTTTATACATATCTATATATTATATAGATTAACACCCTTCATAATTATTTTCAATCAAATGATTCCTCACAGTCACATATGCATATTTGAAAAGTCCTACATTTTCTTCATTTTCGTCTGAAAGTTCTCTGAATGTGCGTGATATTACTATAAACGATACCACAACCTTTGATTTATCAGATTACTGCCTATCACTTGATGATTTAAGATGCATAACCAGATTCTACGGTTCTGTCGCCCCCACATACTTTTCAATCTCCTCAAAAATCTTTAGTATTTCCGGAGCATCCGTATTCTCTCCGGCGATTCGTCTAAGCTCTTCTACATCCTTAATCTCCCCACCAATACCAAGCGCATTAAGACGCTTCACAAAATATAATGCAGATCCATATTCGAGATCCTCGGTATAATTATCATATTCAGGATCAAGACTTACTCTTTCATCAAAGGTTTGACCCTCATCGGTCATATCACGGAACAGTTCCTCACGGGTACCATTTGAAAAATCTACAACTATCTTCAAAGAGCTGTCTTTTGGATATATCTGATAATGTGTAATATCCTCAAAGGCATAATCCTTGCTTTTTCCATGCTTTACTACTGTTATTCCATTATTTCTTAGCTCAATGTGATTAAGTATTGTACTAACCGGACAATAGATCATAAGTCCTAAAAGTGCGATTCCCACAATTATGCGAAGCTTCCCCGCAACTCTTGGAGATATAAAATCATTTCCCTGATCCCACATAAGATATAAAAAAGCCATAAACAGAAGAAACATGAACATGCTTTGAATATCACCACCATGTGAAACACATACAATCGAATCATCCACTATGGCTTCCATTGCAATGCTGTCAAGCAATCCGATCATCACAAAGAGCAGGAAACAAAATGCACACAACACATTACACGCAAACATCGCCGCTTTCCGGCATGAGCATTCCATACAAAAGCTTTAGCAGTGTAGTCTTACCCGCTCCGTTATGTCCCAAAAGACAGGTAAAGTAGCCGGGCTCAATCTTAAGGCTTATATCCTTAATCTGAAAACCACTCTTTTTATTATTGTAGTGAAAATGTATGTTACTGCACTTAATCATATTATCTTCGCCCCCATTTTCTTGTTTCTATACACTCATATCGTCTTCTTTAAATTTATCTGCGGTTATTTCTTTACACCTGCAACGGATACTGCAGTTATATTAATCCCGTCAGTTTTACTCCTTGCAAAGTATACCAAGCTTATCTACTTTTTTACTCATCCCATAATATCCCCAGCATATCCAATGCATCCTTTTTGCTCATACCTGATTCCTTGGCACCGGATACCCAATCTGACAGCTGTTCCTCCAGTCCAAGAGTCTTTTTCTCCTTGAGATAATCAAGATCAGGATTATCCACATAGAAACCCTTACCCTGCACAGAATAGATCATGCCCTCTTTTTCCAGATCTTCATAGGCACGCTTCACCGTTATGACACTGATCTTTAGATCCGCAGCAAGTCCACGGATAGAGGGAAGCATTTCCCCTTCCGGCAATGTGCCATTTACAATCTTATCCTTGATCTGGCGCTCAATCTGTTCATATATAGGAATTCCACTCTTTGTCTGTACATTAATGTTCATTCTGAATTACTCCTTTTCATCGGGGTTCTCGGACTTATAATACTCTCACTATCACTTTTGAAAAAACCATTCCTTTTTTGATGAACTCTATTACAATTATCTTCTCTGATTTTCTCTAATATGCTCTAATCTGCCAATTATACTTCAATAGAAATCCCTGCATTCTTTCAAATACCTATGTATGGTCAAAATGATATGTATGATAAACAATATTATAGCAACCAGCAGCCTTAACAAATGCTTTATATTTCCCATATCATCTAATTGATATATCCATTTGAAGTCAACGCACATTGCAAAAGCATATGAAATGAAAATGGCACCGGGAATGCCTTGTAATATTAATTTTTCTATAAACTGCCATTCTTTTATCAGAGTTTTAGTTTCTTTTTCATTAAAGATAACCTGGCTCTGAATACCTAATACGGCATCCAAAGAAATATCAGCAGCGGCAATAACAGATGTCAGAAAAAATACTGTGGAAAACACCGGATATCTCACCAGCATTGATGTCTCAGCCGTTCCCAAAATACCATTGCATACCAGTATATATCTGATCACCTTACCCAAAGCCGCACACAGCGAAAGCTCCAGCATTGGTATCAGCGCTCCTGTAAGCCTTCTCTTAGTACGCTCCTCATCTGTAAGCGGCAAAATGAAGCCAACTCCATCAAATGCAACAGGTACAACCAGATACGCAGGTATCATGGCAGTGATCATAAATGCCCACTGCAGATTTCCCCCAAAAGCGATAAGAATTAACGCGAAGCCATATTTTATCATTCTGTTGTATTTATTATAATGCATTATTAACTTTGAAACCCTGAAGTAATCCTTAATATATTCGCTCATAGAATCTTCTCCTTAACCGCAGCCCCTTTATTCTTCTCCACATAATACATGATTTCCGAAAGGTCAGCATACCTGACATTAACGCCCTCTTCCTTGCTAAATGACAAAATGTTATTCTCATCTTCCTCTTCGTTACCGTATTTCACTAAAGCCTCCGAATGACTGTCAGCAAGCTTACTTCCAACAACATATTTCTCCGGAAGCTTTGCGAGCATTTCTCTGTCTGCCTCAACCATACGATACTCCTCAAGAAGCTCATCCAATGTTCCGTTGAATAATTCTTTACTCTCATAATCTTTCCATGTT
>JAFUGT010000049.1 GCA_017469275.1 Lachnospiraceae bacterium | reverse complement strand
TTCCAACACAGACACGTTCTCACTCCGTTGCTCACGTAGCGGTACTAATGCACCAAAATACGGTGCATAAGTACCGACGGTCGCAAAGGGTCTGTTTATGGAATCTGTATAATATGCACAAGGCAATCAACTGTATTGATGTGTTTCGCAATTACCTAGGTAATTAATAAATTGATTTTATCACAATTATGGAGAAAAATCGATACAAACAACTTTTGCGACCTGATGTTTCCTTGAAAAAAGCTCTGCTGTGTAATATACTTATAATTAAAAAAGTTCAAACGATAATTTCAGTCACCAATTAAAAGATTTTGAATATATTATAGTATCGTTATACAAAATGAAAATATCGCCTTTGCATTTATTATACATGCAATATATTATTTGGTGACATACTTTTTCTGTGCTATTATCGTATAAATGGGTTTAACACAGAACAGCAGAGGCTTAATGATAAATGGGTATATGTCTTTGGTTATTTACAGGGATGGTCTGCTATAAGACATATGCTGTTATTACCGGATTGGGAGAAAAGCATTGACGAAAGATAATGTTGAAAATGGCAAAAATGCCTATACATATATGGTAGAGTGCGCTGACGGCAGCCTTTATACAGGTTGGACTTACGATCTTGACAAACGGATGAAGGCGCATAATTCCGGGAAAGGTGCGAAATACACCAAGTCACGTTTGCCGGTCAGACTTGTGTATTATGAGCCTGTTAAGGACAAGAGTTGTGCTCTGAAAAGAGAGTATGCGATAAAACAGCTTAAGCGTAAGGACAAGCTTAAGCTGATACATGGTTTTAATGATAATAAATGATCGGATGAATCAAGAATGGACAAAAGATATCAACATTTATACAAAAAAACGGACCGGAACAAAAGACGACAACATAATAAGAATGTCCGCAAGAAAAACAGGGCACGAGCTAACAGAAAACAGATTGTCCTTGCAAGACTTTTCTTTGGTACATTGTCGATATTTGTTTTGATAGTATTGCTTGGTACAATTATGCATATATTGCGCAGTAAGAAAAGTGATGATGAGATAGAGCCGGTAGAAGAGGTTATGGAGGTGCCTCCGCTTGGAGGAGTGGCGGACCGTTTTCCGGATCTTCCAATTACTGAAGATTATATTGAAATAAATGAGTTTTCGAGGCCGGGCATTAATCTGGATTCTAATCCGGAGTATATTGTAATACACTACACAGCCAATCCGGGTTCTACGGCAAAGCAGAACAGAGATTACTTCAATAATCTGGGAAATACGCATACCACTTATGCAAGTGCGCAGTTTGTGATCGGGCTTGAGGGTGAGATAGAGCAATGCGTTCCATGTGATGAGATGGCATACTGCTCCAACAGTCTAAATGATAACTGTATATCTATTGAGATGTGTCATCCCGGGGAGGATGGCAACTTTAATGATGACACTTATAATAATTGTGTATATCTCGTGGCGCATCTTATGAATTACTATAATATGGATATGGATCATTTAATAAGGCATTATGATGTTACAGGTAAGAATTGTCCTAAATATTTTGTTGAACATCCGGAAAGATGGGATGCTTTCAAGGGCTTTGTTGAAAAATACAGGGCGAAGTACAGGGCTGAAGAAACCGGCAAATAAAAGGGCATAAATATTTATGGGAAACACTTACGGATACTTGCAATATTTTTATATAGATAGTAATATATTGTCAATCGGTTATCAAATAACAGGAGTACAAGGGAGGAAGCAATGAGTAGATCGAAAAGTTCAACTAATCAGGAAGCTATTTATGATGCGAGAGGACTTGGAATTCCCAAAATGATGGTGTTAGGTATTCAACATATGTTTGCAATGTTTGGGGCAACCGTACTGGTGCCGCAGCTTACAGGCCTTTCGGTTTCAGCCACTTTGCTGTTTGCCGGAATAGGAACCTTGTTGTTTCATTTCATTTCTAAAGGAATGGTTCCGGCGTTTTTAGGGTCATCATTTGCATTTCTTGCGGGATATGGTGCAATTGCACCTAATGGAGAGAAGGAACTTCTGCCATATGCATGTTTTGGAGTGGCAGCAGCGTCGCTTCTCTATTTTGTATTGGCGGCGCTTATCAAAGCATTTGGTGTTAAAAAGGTTATGAAGTTTTTCCCACCTGTGGTTACGGGTCCTATTATTATTGCCATAGGTCTGACACTTTCTCAGTCGGCAGTGGATAACTGTTCCGCTAACTGGCTTGTGGCTTTAGTTGCAATAGTTATAGTTGTTGTATGTAACATATGGGGCAAGGGAATGATAAGAGTTATTCCTATTATATTAGGTGCTGTGGGCTCTTATATTGTGGCTGCTATCATGGGAGATGTGGATTTTACTGTTATCAAAGATGCAGCATGGTTTGGTCTTCCGGTACATATGGAAAACACAGTCTTTGAAATATTTAAAGCGCCGGACACCTCCCTTCTTATCACTTCGGTTATAACGATAATGCCTATCGCGATAGCTACAATGATGGAGCATATTGGAGATATAGCGGCAATATCCTCTACGGTTAACAGAAATTTCTTTGAGGAACCGGGACTTCACAGAACCCTTTTGGGAGACGGATTGGCAACATTTGTTGCATCGCTTTTTGGAGCGCCGGCTAACACTACTTATGGAGAAAACACCGGAGTGCTTACGCTTTCAAGAGTATATGATCCGAGAGTAATACGGATTGCAGCCTGTATAGCCATTGTGTTCTCATTTTCACCTAAATTTGCAGCAGTTATAAGTTCTATGCCGGCAGCTACCTGTGGAGGTATTTCAATTGTATTATACGGAATGATCTCAGCAGTGGGAGTCAGAAATGTAGTCGAGAATCAGGTGGACTTCAAAGAGTCAAGAAATGTAATAATCGCAGCGCTTATTCTTGTACTTTCAATCGGAGTTAAGTATAGTGCAGCGGGAGCGATCAATATTAATGTGGGTGAAGTATCAATAGGTCTTTCGGGACTTGCTGTGGGAGCACTGGTGGGAATAATATTAAATGCGCTGCTTCCGGATTTTTCAAGTGAGGATGTAATTGAGGGTAAGGAACCCAAACCTTTAAAATAAATTTAATATTACCTAAAATACAAATAATGAGAAGGGAGAAATTCAATATGAATACTGAGAATGTAACATTTTTGGATCATCCGTTGATCCAGCACAAGATTTCAATGCTAAGAGACGAGAATACAGGTACTAATGAGTTTCGTAAGCTTGTGGAGGAGATTGCGACCTTAATGGGATATGAGGCGCTTCGGGATCTTCCGCTTGAGGATGTTGAGGTAAAGACGCCTATAGAAACCTGTATGACACCTATGATAGCGGGAAAGAAACTGGCTATTGTTCCTATTCTCCGCGCCGGACTTGGCATGGTTAACGGTATCACATCCCTTGTTCCGACTGCAAAGGTTGGACATATAGGTCTTTGCAGAAATGAAGAAACCCATGAACCGGAAGAGTATTACTGCAAACTGCCTAATCCCATTGAGCAGAGAACTATCGTTGTGTGTGATCCTATGTTGGCAACAGGTGGCTCTGCGGTGGCAGCAGTAGATTTTATAAAGGAAAGACATGGCAAGAATATTAAGTTCATGTGTATTATTGCGGCACCGGAGGGTATAGACAGACTTATGAAGGCGCATCCGGATATTCAATTATATGTGGGACATTTGGACAGATGTCTTAATGACGATGCTTATATCTGTCCAGGACTTGGGGATGCAGGTGACAGAATATTCGGAACAAAGTAATAATAAGAGAATTAAAAAGAGATGCAATAAGGGATGCGTGATTTGACGCATCCCTTATTATGTAGGAAATTTCGTTGAATTGTTTGTTGTTGTTTTCCGGACAGATTATTTGCTCACTACTGTGAATCAAATGATTATCGAAAAAATTTACTACAATCTGAACTTCACCTGTACTGGTTCGCGTAGAGACTGACCGCCACGGGATTTTACCTTGGTGGTGATGTGCAGATAATAATCAGTGTCCTGTGCATAAGGCTCAAGTGGTTCTAATTCAATCTCCATTGTCTCGTCATCATATTTGAATTTGGCTGCCATCTTAGCGCCGGTCTCACTTTCTACATAGAGATTGTCAGAATTGATCGTGCTGGGATCAAGGGCTGTTGTAAAACGGCATCTCCATACAAAGTTACCGGTCTTAAAACTGAGATTCTGTTTGACTCTGTTCTCATATCCCTTAGGGACATCCTCGATTTCTATAAATTTCTTGGTCATATAAGTGAAAACCTCCTTGCATGCACTGTTATGTTATTCGTCCGTGTAAGTTAATAATTAAATGAAGTATATCACACTTTTTATTTATATTCCAGTCCTACTAAAAATGCTTTTTGATTAATTTCGATGGTTTTTGGCGGTACTGTATTTTCGATGACCTTAAGCCAGTCTTCTTTTGCAAAATCCATATGTTGTGCCGCAAGTCCCAATATGATATTGTTGAATACCCTTGGATTGCCAAGCTTAAGAGCTTCGGCAGATGCATCTATAGAGTATACTTTGTAGGTCTTTGACAGGTTCTCTATAATGTTCTCCGGATACTCGGCTGCACCGGTCACAACAGTGATAGGGTCCATTCTCTGATCGTTTATAATTAGAGCACCATCAGGTTTTAGATAATGTGCATAGCGGAGAGCCTCAAGGCGTTCAAATGCAATAAGTACATCTGCCTGCCCCTCTTCAACTATAGGTTCGCTAACCTTTTGGCCATAGCGCACAAAGGTTACAACTGAACCACCGCGCTGTGCCATACCGTGAACTTCTGATAACTTCACATCATATCCTGCAGTAAGTATAATTCCACCTAAGATTCGGCTGGTCAACAGAGTACCTTGTCCACCAACACCGACTATCATAATATTCTTTGTCTCACTCATTGTTACAGTTCCTTTCTCTATGTTAATAACCTCATCATCAAAGATGCCGGAGGAGGTATTATTTCTCTACAGTTTCAATAGCCTCAAATGGACACAGGTTCTTGCAGAGTCCGCAGCCGTTACACATTGTTGCGTCTATTGAAATGGTACCGTCTTCATTTCTTGTAAGCGCAGGGCATCCGGGCTTTAAGCACATGCCGCATTTCTTACATTTCTCAGGTACGGGTACACATTTGTTAGGGAAGTGAACTTCTTTAAGAAGGGCACATGGAGATTTTGTGATGATTACTGAAACGTCGTCTCTTGCAACCTCTTCCTTGATAACTTCTTCTAACTCCTTGATATCAAATGCGTTGACTTCTTTGACATGCTCGATTCCCATAGACTTACACAGTCCCATGATGTTGATTGCCGGAACAACTTTACCCTGTAAGGTCTTACCCGTTGCGGCGTGATCCTGATGTCCGGTCATACCTGTTGTGGAGTTATCAAGTATGATAACTGTACCGGTACCTTGATTATAAACCATGTTCATCAATGAATTAACGCCTGTATGCATAAATGTTGAATCGCCGATAACAGCAACCCAGTTCTTGATATAATCTTTGCCCTTTGCCATCTCCATACCGTGAAGTGATGAGATGGAAGCTCCCATACAGATTGTAGTATCAACTACTGAAAGGGGAGCAACTGCACCTAATGTATAGCAGCCAATATCTCCGGCAGCGTGAATCTTTAACTTGTTAAGTACAGTATAGACACTTCTGTGAGGACATCCCGGACACAGAAGCGGTGGTCTCGCAGGAACATCAGCCGGTTTGTTAATACCTAGTTCCTCTTTGAGAACTGCTTTTCTAAGCAGATTAGCGCTGTATTCGCCTTGGAGAGTAAATGCTTCCTTACCGATACATTTAATTCCCATTGCCTTAACCTGTTCTTCAATGACAGGCTCTAATTCCTCGAATATATAGAGTGTGTCAACCTTCTCGGCAAATTCTGCAATAAGTTTCTTTGGAAGAGGATGAACAAGTCCAAGCTTAAGTACTGAAGCGTTAGGACATGCCTCTTTAACATATGTATAAGGAATTCCACTGGTGATAAATCCGATTTTTGTATCATTTATCTCCATTCTGTTAAGGGGGATATCTTTTGATACTCCGTCTTCCGCAACCTTCAAAGTATTGGCATCCTCAGCCATATCTTTGATGCGCTTTTCGACTACGAGATGACGCTTTATGGCGTTGCCGGGCATCATAACGTTCTTGCCGATATTTCTCTCGTAAGGTTTGTCCTCTGGTACAACCCGGTCTTCTAATGCAACTAAACCCTGTGAATGTGCAAGACGGGTAGTGGTTCGAAGAACGATTGGTGTATCATATTTCTCGGAAAGGTTAAATGCCAGTTTCATGAAATCCTTTGCTTCCTGTGAGTCTGACGGCTCTAATACAGGAACCTGAGCAGCTCGGCATATCTGTCTTGTGTCCTGTTCATTCTGAGAACTGTACATTCCGGGATCGTCAGCTACTACGGCTACAAGACCGCCGGTTGCACCTATATATGATACAGTGTACATAGGGTCTGCTGCAACGTTGAAACCTACGTGCTTCATGGAAGCCATTGCACGTACGCCGCTTATGGATGCACCAATGGCAACTTCCATTGCAACCTTCTCGTTGGGGGCCCACTCGCAGTAGACCTCCGGATATTTAACTAAGTTCTCGCTGATTTCTGTACTTGGTGTGCCGGGATATGCTGAAGATACTTTAACTCCAGCCTCATAGGCACCGCGAGCTATGGCCTCGTTACCAAGCATTACTTTCTTCTCACTCATGAAAGTCTCCTCCTAAATGTTACTTATCTGTTCTTATCTCATTCTTGATTAGTGAAGAGATAAACATATCCATTATAACGGAAATGATAAGATTTGTCATTAAGGAAATTAAGGAAATATTGGTGGATTATCGTTTGATGGGTCACAGTATATATGATAATATATGATAAATATAAAATATATGATGAAATATGATAATACATTCACCAAGGAAATATGTAACAGTGCTAAGATGAAATTGAATTCTTATTCTAAGTATCGCGACAAACTACTGCAGCAGGAGCTTATCGTTTCAGGACAGCATGGTTATATTTCATTGGCCTTGCCGAGATTTTACGAAATAGCTGGAAATTATAAGATATGAATAAGTCAAGTGTTTTTGCAAAAAGTAGGTGATTGCGAAAAAGAATAAAAAGGAGATGATTTTTTGAATTTAATGGTATGTGGGATTATATGTGTATTGGTTCTGTCGGTCATGGCAGTTAGAGTTTTTAAAAAAAATAAAACGTCACTATCTGTAATTTTTTGTTTGATAGGAACTATGGCATTGTTAGGCGGTTTGTCTATGAGGGAAGCAACTATGTGGAGAAGCTTTTGCATTGCACTTATTGTTGCAGGGGTTTTACTTTGGGGAATGGGGGTTGGATTATTTCTACATAAGAAGTAAGTGGATAGAGAAAAGTATGAATGGTATGGAATTACAAATTTTATAGTGAGATAAATGGAAAATTATAGATAGAAAACCAGATACAAAAGGTTATACTAACATTTCTTTTTGTGCAAGCCAACTTGCACATTATTGCAAATCGTGATTTAATGCTGACATGATGACGTAATTGATTTTTGGTTATGCGTCTTAAAGCATTAATGATATGCACTTGCTTAGTGAAATTATAGCATAGGAATAACGGCGGTCAAATTTGACCGCCGTTAAAATTATATATCGCAGGAGAAAACTCCAACCGGGATGGGATATTTTTGTCTGATTTCTTCACTTATGCTTCCATCTGTGTAAGTGACTTGGTTCTTATCTCCTCGCATATTTTGTTGATAAATGTGTTAAGTTCCATTGCTCCAAGATCGCCGTCCTCGCCACGCTTACGGACTGAGACAGTCTTGTTCTCCTGCTCGTTGGCGCCGACCACTAACATATAAGGAAGTTTCTGGAGTCTGGCTTCACGAATCTTATAACCGATCTTCTCAGCACGGTCATCCATTGTGGCAAGGATACCGTTCTTCTTAAGCTCTGCAAGAATCTCATTACCATAGTCATGGAATTTCTCTGATATAGGAAGGATACGAACCTGTTCCGGTGCCAGCCATGTAGGGAATGCACCTGCATATTTCTCAATAAGCCATGCCAGAGTTCTCTCATAGCATCCCATGGAAGTTCTGTGTATAATGTACGGATATTTCTTCTCGCCATCCTTGTCCACATAGGTCATGTCATAACGTTTTGAGAGGAACATATCAAGTTGGATTGTGATCATGGTATCTTCCTTGCCATATACGTTCTTAGCCTGAATATCAAGTTTAGGTCCGTAAAATGCTGCTTCGCCTTCAGCTTCAACATAGTCAAGACCAATCTCATCTAAGATTTCTCTCATATAATCCTGAACCTTATCCCAGTCCTCGGCAGTACCAAGGTATTTTCCTGAATCATTAGGATCCCATTTTGACATACGGTAGGTTACATCTTCTTCAACACCCAAGGTTGTGAGGCAGTATTTAGCAAGAGATACGCAGTTCTTGAACTCATCCTTAATCTGTTCAGGAGTACATACAAGGTGTCCTTCTGAAATGGTGAACTGACGAACTCTTGTAAGACCATGCATCTCACCGGAGTCCTCGTTACGGAAGAGGGTAGAAGTTTCGCCCATACGATAGGGGAGGTCTCTGTAACTTTTAGGTTTTGCTTTATATACGAAATACTGGAAAGGACAGGTCATGGGGCGAAGAGCCATTACTTCTTTTCCATCGGCATTTAAATGAGCATGCTCCTGTGCATGTTTCATGCAGGTTTCAGGATCTGCATATGCGGAAGGATCATCGTTATCAGTTCCGTCATCATTTAATACAAACATTCCGTCCTTGTAATGGAACCAGTGATCGGATAGCTTATAAAGATTGCTCTTTGCCATAAAAGGAGTACGTGTTCTTACATATCCCCACTCGTTGTCCTCCAGGTCCTCAATCCAACGCTGAAGGGTCTGGATCATTTTTGTACCCTTTGGCAGGAAGAGGGGAAGTCCCTGACCGATAATATCAACAGTGGTGAAAAGTTCAAGTTCGCGGCCAAGTCTGTTGTGGTCACGCTCTTTAATGGTCTCAAGGAAGGCAAGACGTTCTTCCAGGTCTTCTTTCTTTGTGTAAGCCGTACCATAGATTCTTGTAAGCATCTTCTTGTTGGAATCTCCTCTCCAGTATGCACCGGATGAAGAAGTAAGTTTGAAGAATTTAACAGGCTTGGTACTCATAAGATGAGGTCCTGCACAGAGGTCGGTGAATTCGCCCTGCTCGTAGAAGGAAAGCTCTGCATCCTCCGGAAGATCCTCGATAAGCTCGACCTTGTAGGGTTCATTTCTGTCCTGCATGAATTTAATGGCTTCTGCTCTTGGTAAAGTGAATCTTTTAATAGGAAGATTTTCTTTGACCACCTTCTTCATCTCAGCCTCAATCTTATCAAGATCTTCCCTTGTAAGTGACTGCATATCAAAGTCGTAGTAGAAACCTTCGTCTATAGCGGGACCTATTGTACATTTTGCGTCAGGATAGAGACGCTTAACGGCCTGTGCCATGATATGAGCAGCTGTATGTCTGAAGGCCTTCTTACCCTCATCATCATTAAAAGTCAGGATATTAAGTGTACAGTCTTCACTAATCTCTGTACGCAAATCGACTACCTTGCCGTTGACCTCGCCTGCACATGCGTTTCTTGCTAATCCTTCACTGATATCTTTTGCGATATCGAGTACGCTCATTGCCCCTTCATATTCTTTTGAGGAGCCGTCTTTTAAAGTAATTTTCATAACAATCACATCTCCTTTATCTTTTAAAACAATTATCTTTTCCTTTGTTTCTTTGCATTCTTATTCTTCTTATGGTTATTGTCTTCATCCTCATCCTCTGGGACAGGTCCGTTTCCGTTATTGGAAATGTTGAAGTAGAAGCCCTTCTTGATAGGGGAGAACAAAAATCCAATGATGATTCCGGCCATAAATACTATCGCACCATAGTTCAGTAACTTCTTTCTCGTGGTAGTTCGGTCACTGTTAAAGAAATTGAATACATTACCCTTTGCAGTGTCTAATCCTGTTCTGGCAACGCCTTTGGCTGAAATAAGACCTGTTCGCGCAAAGTCTTTTGCTGTGTCAAAACCTGAGCCCATAACGGTACGGGTTGTGTTAATTCCGTTGTCAATAATAGTTCGTGCAGTGTCCAATCCATCTGTCACTGTGGTTAACATTTCTTCCATAGAATAGTCCTCCTTTTGAATGATATAATTTTAGGTGTTTTGCAATTGCCTGGATGATAATACAAAAAACCCCTGACATAAGAATATCTTACGTCAGGGGCGATTATTCGCGGTTCCACCCTGCTTTGGGCACTTCATTATGACTATATCGGAGTCGCCGGCCGGTATTAACGGCTGCTCGGAGGTGGTCTTCCAAAGTATTCGTATAGGTCTATTCCAGAACCAATGACCGATGTTAGCTTCCTGTGATTGATGCTACATAAGGAAATGCAGAATCAAAATTAACTGCGGTCAAATTGTAAACCCTCTCTGTAGACGAAATATCAGTGTACTGTCCTCGTCGTCGCTTTGTATATTATTTGCATATTGTAGCTGAAATATCAACAAAAGTCAACCGGAAAATAATGCAAAATAAGATGAATCATAGTCATGTCACTAATGTGATAACATTTGCAAGTATTCAGATTTTGACATAGATTGAATAGATCCAGCCCTTGTAGGTCTTACTGCCTTTTTTAAAAATAACATTGTACCAGGTTCCGGAGGCAGTTTTTTTCGTCTTGATAACAGCCACTTTTTTATTCTTTCCTACGGTGGTGAGTTTCTTTGATTTTACTTTGGATTTCTTTCTCACATTTACTTTTTTGGTCTTGACTTTACCTTGTTTTGCTGCGGTCACACGGCTTGCGGGAATAAATCCGGCGGTTCCGTCATAACTTACTCTGTACCATTTTGCTCCAGTATCATCATATGTACAATAAGTGACTTTGACAAAACTATTTTTGGCGGGACTTGAAACAACTTCTGCACTGACCGTTAAGTCGGAATATATGTCTGTGTTTGACTTAGGCAGTGCCAGTCTTGTGTAATTTGTTTTTGTATAAATGCCGACAGACCCTGACATTTCACCGTAGGTGGCAACACCATTGGTCTCTCTGTAGGCGCGTATCTTATAATAATAGCACTGTCCTTCTGTAAGTTTGGTGTTTTTAAAGGTTGTAGTAGATGCCTTTGTGACTTTTTTGACCAATGCATATTCACCATTCGGTGAGGAACTGCGATAGAGTTCGTATCCGGTTATGTTGGAAGCCGTATCCCATTGCAACGTAATATAATTCTTGGTCTTAGTACTTGCGGAAAGTCCGGTTATTTCAGGTACGGCAGTGCCGTCATAAATGTTGAAGTTAAGTGTTCTGGTTCCGTTGTACTGACCGATTCCGGTTACGGTTATTGTGGCTTTGCCAATCTCGGTATTATTGCTAAATGCTACTGTGAAGTCCGTGCCTTTTGTAAGAGTTTTATCCCCTATGCTGACGGTAATATCCGGAGTAAGTGCTTGACCCGTGTATTTCTGGTCAGGAACGGGCGAGATGACAGCAGAGGCTATGTTGCCATCCGGTGCGCAATAGTAGAAGTTCATGTCCACACTGCCCTTGATTCCATCAACTTTACCGGAACTTGAATATTGCCAGTAGGAAAATTTTCCCGTGTATTTTGTGGAAGTAGTATAATTGGCAAGCCATATAGGGTAACTTGCACTTATTACATCAGCGTTCAAATGGCTGGTAAGCATATTATAGTTAGCGTAAACCATTGGAGTATAACCGGCTGCAGATATCTTATTACAAAATGCAAGACAAACATTTGTTGCCTCGTCTTTAGACAGGTTAGCACTTTTGAGTCTTCCGGTCTCTCCGGAAGAATTAGAGGCAAATTCAAAATCGAGAACTATAGGCATGTTAACTGTATGAGTACCGATACGGTCTAGTATAAATTGGGCTTCCTCCTCAGCCTCTGCTTCTGATGTGGCCTGGGAAAAGATATATATTCCTGTACCCACACCTGCTGCTGCTGCGCCATCCATATTGCTGTCGAAATAGGTGTCGCGGTTGAGAGTTCCTGCGCTGTAGCCGCGGTAGCCGGCTCTTATAATTGCAAAATCAATTCCTGCCGCCTTGGCTTTTGCCCAATCAATAGTTTCCTGATAATAGCTGACGTCAACACCATTAACAATAGTATATCCATCAAATTGATCCTGATGTGTGTAGGTCTTATTGGTATATGCGCTTACTGAGCTTGAACTGCCGTAGCTTGAAAACGGAATACTTTTAAAAATACTGTCATTATTATCTGTTTCGTAGAAATCCTCGGATATGTTCTCTCCGGACAGTCTTCCCGCTCCGGGATCATCATTAACATTTGTATATGAAATGTTTGTGGCAGAAGATTTTGATACAGCCTGTGCCGATTCTATGGGACTTATAATGCCGATACCAATAATGACTGCCAAAGCTGATGCGGCGATTCTTTTGTATAACTTATTCATAATTATAGATATCTCCTTTATCATTATAATAGGTAGAACCTAAGTGACATTATACCCCAGTCTCATATAAAAATCCATAGGTTGAGACTGGAAATACAGATGTTAGTTGTCATGAGCAGATAATAGGATTACTGTGTGAAATCAGGGTGAATGAAAAATGAGAGAAGTGTGGGTATTATTACTGGAATTTGTATAAAATTAGGTAAAATAGGTGTTTTATTCGTGCATTTCCTCTAATTTTTGAGGGAATAACAAAAAAAATAAAAAAAAGGCTTGCATTTTGTTTTTCAATATAATATAATCATCACTGTTGTTGAGAAAAACACATATTTTTCACAATTACGGGCCGCTAGCTCATTTGGTAGAGCACCTGACTCTTAATCAGGGTGTGCGGGGTTCGAGCCCCCGGCGGCCCACTGAAGGAATCGGTTTGATGTCATAGAACATTGGGTCGGTTCTTTTTTTGTGTCGGGGAAAGGAACATTGGGTAATAATAATTAACCTTTATTAATGCTTTACATTTAAGGGATATAATATTAAAATTGAATCTGTGAATGCCTTGATATTAATAAGAAAGAATCTTCTTGATATCAGGAGCATTAGGAAATCCCAAATTACCGGATATGAAGTAAAATAATCGGAGATAAGCCATGGCTGAGAAATATATCATGATTCACGATATCTTAAGTGAGCATCGTGACAGAATGTTGAATCTAAAAAAATATTATCCTTTTTTTGTGCTCTCCGAGACCACATTTAATCAATACAAGGATGGAAAGTATGCGGATTTGGATATGGGCTATATAACTATGGCGACGCTTCGTTTCCTGATTCAGGAGAATAATTTTCAGGAGAGGGAAATCACCTACGAGCAATATGAGGATTTTCTGTTAGAGCTTCTTCACAGGGAATTTTCTTTGAGCGAAGATATGGATTCCGAGAAAGAACTTGTAGGATATATATTTGACAAGATTAAGAATGACGGAAAGGCATTCACCTTTTCGTATTTTGACCCTGAGGAGAGGAAGAAAAAAACTGCCAGAGTCAAACTTATTGACAGCAGAATTGCTGATGGAGTCGTGCTTTACCATGTGACCACTGACGGTATTGAATTTTATCTGGATACAAAGGAAATCAAGGACGAGAGCAATATATCCGTACAGCAGCTTCTGTTGGAGAAAATGATTCAGTCCGAGAACTTTGCGGGCGGAATCGAAGTGATCAAGAGGATCAATAATGAAGTGAGTAAGCTGACACTACAGAAAAAAGAAGTTTTGGATCTTTTGAGTTATGACATTATTGCGGGTGCCAAGGCCAGTGAAGAATTTATGGAGACAGTGGCGAAATGGTTTGATGACGAGTCAAAATTATTTGAAAAGAACCGCGCCCTTATCGATAAAGCATTTGCCAAGGCGAATTCGGAGGGCTTTGCAGAGAGTGTTTCGGAGATTCATAAGTTGGATACGGAGCTTAAGAAGACCATCATACGTCATGGAGAACTGATCAGAGAGACTATTGAACTTCAGAATGTGGCAGATGAGATGATAGGCAGGGCAAAACTTAGAAAGTTAAGACCGGTATTCGATTTTCGCAACGCCCTTGGGAACTGCATGAAGGAGGATGCTCCCGAGAGATTATCCACACTTGTTATGCCCATGTTTTTACCGAAGCTTAATAAGAGTTTCAATGTGGAGAGCATTGATAGAATGTTAGAGAGCAGAGCAGATAATAACGATTACGGTGAAAAGATTGAGAAGAAAGAGCTTGATCCGAATTTCAAATATGATGATGAGATAGAGGAAGGCAGAATTAACGAAAACTATTCAAGATTGTTTGAGGAATTGCTTGAACAGGTGTGGAAACATGGAAAGACAACTCTGTCAGAACTTATGGCGATATATGAGATCAAGTTTGGAAAAGAGATATATAATAATGGTGATGTGTATTCCTTCCTGGTTCATTTAGCCCAGAAGAACCGATATGATATGGGAGCAATGGGTAATAAGCAGGATACGTTCCTTGAAGGAATTGTGATGGATAATATGAGTACACCTAAACGTGAACAGTTTGGAAAACTCATTTTTGAGATATCATTTAATGAGGAAGAGGTGCTTAAGTTTGGTGCCAAGGATGAGTACTTGGTGACGGACATGAGTTTTTGTCAGGTGTGATGTGGCCTGGCAGCGTTAGGGTAATTTTAAGAGAAGAAATTGATTGGTGTGTAACAAATAACGTAAAGTCGAAAGGAATAATAATCGCTGCGACGATATAGAGGAAAACAGTTATGGAAATGAAGAATTTGGAAAAGGCAATGGATATATATGCGAAGCTTGTGACCGGGGAAGAAGTCGCAAGAAGCGGTGCCAATGCCTCTTTATATGAGGATTATTACGGTAATGCCGAGATATACGAGATTCTTGGTGTGCTTCTTAAAAAACTCAACCTGCATATCTATGAATATAAGGAAAGTCTTTTTCTCTCGCCCGGTGATGGCAACAGGGTGTTCGGATATACTAATGAAGAAATGAAGAGAGCCATGGGCCTTCGTTACAATCGCGAGCTTTATCTGGCCTACTTTATTATATATGAGATACTTCTTGCATTTTATTCCGATTCGGCCAGTTATCAGTTCAAGGAGTATATAAGAATAGAAAATGTGGTAGAGGAAGTCACAAAATCTCTGTCGGTATTTACCAAGGATATTGCAATCTATGATATGGATGATGAGAAGGAGGACAGCTTCCGTGGAGTTGCGTTGTTGTGGGATGAGCTTCCCGCAAGCACATCGGAGAATCAGGAGGATGTGAAGGCCTCACGCGCTTCCAAGACCAGTCTGGTTAAGTTAGTATTTAATTTTCTGATAAATGAGAGCCTGTTCCTTGAAGTAAGCAGGCGGTACTATCCCACAAAGCGTTTTTCAGCTATCGTGGAGAACTATTTTGAGGAGTATCGTGGGGAGATATATGATGCACTGTCAGGAAAGAAGGATACTGCCGGGGAATTCGCGGATAATGGGAAAGCGTCGGAGAATATGTGATGCCGGGATGATATGCGAAGATAAGATATATATATTTTTATTTGATTAAGAGGAATGACCATGCCTAACATTAATAGAATTAGAGTAAATAATGTAAAATATAATTTCGGAACTCAGGGATATGATGATTTTTCCATGCGTATGTATGGAAAGAATACTCTGTATGATCTTGCCAATGGTGGTGGTAAGAGCGTGCTTATGCTTTTGCTTTTGCAAAATCTTATTCCTAACTGCACCCTGGATGAAAAGCAGCCAATCGAGAAGCTTTTTCGTACCGGAGGTGGGAATACTACTATCCATTCACTTGTGGAATGGAAACTCGACGACAAGGATATCAGAGAAGGCATGCGCTACATGACTACCGGTTTCTGTGCCAGAAAAGCGAAGGAAGGAAATGCGGAAACGGAATCGGATGATGGGGCGGTATCACTTACGGATGAAGCGCCTGTCAAAAAAACTGTTGTTAAAGACAATGCCTCTATCGAATATTTTAATTATTGCATTTTCTATCGTGACTACAATGAAAATGATATCATCAATCTTCCTCTGCAGAATAATAAAGAGAGGATTACTTATAGTGGATTAAAGAATTATCTCAAAGATCTTGCAAAGAGAAATCTTAATATTAAGGTATATGTGTTTGAGAGAAAAGGTGAGTATCAGAGATTTATAAGCCGATATGGTCTTTTTGAGAGTCAGTGGGAAATTATCAGAGGAATCAACAAGACCGAGGGACATGTACGTACCTATTTTGAGACTCAGTATAAGACTACAAGAAAGGTTGTTGAAGACCTTCTTATTGAAGAGATAATCGAGAAGGCATTTCTTGTGAAGACTGAGCAAAATGATGTAAATGAGGATATGGCAAGAACGCTTCTTGACATTAAGGATAAATTAGTTGAACTTTCCAAAAAGAAGAGGGAAATATCCAATTTCGACAAAGAGACGGAACTTATGCATCTGTTAGAGGGAAGGGTGTCCTCCTTCCTATCGCTATACGAGGAAAAGGACAGGATATCCGGTACGCTCTCTGATATATATGCAACAGGGGAATATTTATGCAAAAAAGGCGAAGAGGAGATTGAAGAGAAAAGATTAAAGAAAGAGGAGATGGATGAGAAGCTCCTTTCCGAGAGAAGAAGAATTGAAGAATTGAAAATCGTCAGAGACAAATATGATCTCAAAGAGGCTTCCGAAGATCTCGAGGTGGCAATACGACATGAAACCCGCCTTCAGGAGGAATTAGATGCTGCGAAGAGAGAACTTGATCTCAAAGAGAGTATCAATGATTATCTGCAGTATATTTCTGATCGTGGGCAGATTATGGAGAACAGGGCAGTTATTGATGCATCTAATGACAACAACTCTGACCTGCTTTCCAAACTGCATGTATATGCTTTCACTAAGAAGAAGATGGATGATGAAAAACTTGCCGTATTGAGAGAACAACTGGCTAAGAGGACGGATGAACTTAACAAGGTTTCGGAAGAGCTTGAAAAAATGTCTCATATAAGAGAAGAAGGCTCCACAGCGTTAGCGGTTGCAGCTAGTCATAGGGAGCATTTTGAGAAGGAATATAATCAGTGCATGGAGGAGATCAGGAAAGTCAGATCATCTATATCGCTACTTGTGCTTTCTGATATATCCGGATTGATGTCAGAACTTGTAGACAATGGCGAGAAATTGGAACAGAAGGAATCCGAGTGTGAGGAGGAATATCTTACAGATATTGAAAAAATTGGAGAGCTCAAACAACAAATCTTTGAACATGAGAAGGAACGTGAACAGCTTGATAGTGAGTTCAAGACCGCTCATGAGAAACTTAGCATTTATCTTGAGAATAAAGACAGGCTTAAGAAGATGTTGAGTATATATGATGTCAAGGAACAGGATAATCTATACGAAGCTGTTAAGACAAGAGCCTTTGATCAAAAGGTCGTTATGGCTGAGCTGAGCAAAAAGATAGCCGGTGTTAACAAGCATTTATCCGAGGTTAAAGAGGGCAGAATATTAGAGGAGACTGTGGCGGTCACCAAGGTAAAAGATTACATGGAAACCCGCCATGGAGAACTTGTGATATCCGGTGTGGATTATCTGTCGGCACTGCCTGCTGTCAATCGTGAAGACCTGCTTAACAGATTTCCGATGCTTCCTTATGGTGTTGTCACCGACAATTTTGAACTGATTGAGGATGATGTTAAAATACATGAACTTGATCTGGGTAATATAATGGTACCTGTGTTTGACAAGAAAAAGATAGAATCACCTTATATTCCGGAGCAATCAGAGGGAATGCTGCTGCTGGCAAAGGATCAAAAAGTGTTTATCCGGGAAGATGCGTTAGAAGCGGAGATAGAACATTTAGAAGAAGAGCTTGCGGAACTGGACTCTGAGTTTGCCACACTTGCTGAATTGGAAAAGGCGTATAATGAGGATCTTGACTATATAGCCTCCCTTCATGGTATTTCGTTGCAGAATGCGGAAAATGAGGTCATAGAGACAAAAGAAAAACTGATAGAGTTTGAGAGATTGTCAGATAAATATGAGAAACGACTTAAAGAACTTGAAAATCACAGAGATAAAATGAAAGAAGATTCAGAAAATGCAAGAAAGGATCTTCTTGCCAATAAGAATGAGCAGGTGAAATTAGCGGGAATAGTATCAAAGAGCGAGCAGGCGGATGAGGCTAAGAAACAGTTGGATTTTTATGATGCAGAGGTTAAGAGACTTAGTGTTGATACGGAGCGCGCTGATGCTGATTATGAAAGTGTGCGTTTGAAAAAAATGGAGCTTGAAGGACAGGTCTCTCATATGGAGCAGCAGATGAAAGAAATGCTTGCCGAATGGGAGGAACTTTATAAGGAATACTATGTGGATGAGAAATTGACCGCGGTTAATATTCCGGAGGAGCAACTTCGGGCAGAGTTCCTTGCGGCAAAAGCATTGGTGGAGGAGGCTACCATTGTACTGGAGGACAAGAAGAAACTCATAGAAACTCTTAATAAGAGTATGGAACGCGGACTTAAGCTTATTGAAAGACGCGGTATAGAATTGTCGGAGCTTGAAGAATTGGAAAAACGAGGAGAGCTGCATCCGGTTGAAGAAGAATATATCAACCGTTTATCCGTTCACCTGTCACAGATTTCTGTTCGCAGTGATCAACTAAAGGATGAGACCAAGAAGAAGGAAAAAAACACCACCAGATTGGAAGGCAAGATAGAACAGGCAATCACAGCTCTTAAGGAAAGGTTTGGAGCTGAAGCCGGAAGAATATTTGAGGTGTCAGATGATAAGCTTAAGGAAACGGGGATTTCGGGAATGTCAGGTGATGCTTCCGGTACGTTGAAGGATGATGGTGAAGATAACCGGAAGCCAGTTGGAAAAAGTATACTCTCCCTCAGTAAGGAAGAGGTGGTACAGGCTCTTGCTGAGGGTGATAGAATTCTTAAGGAAATGTCTGTCGGGATTAAGCAGTATAGTGATGAATATCAGAAGTATGTAAAAAATCACAGTGTAATTGTGGATCTGTATAAGGATGTTAAGCGTATTATTCAGTCGGAGGAACTTGATGTATCTGATGGACATGTGCTTACCGGGGAACAGAGTGATATACGTGAGTCCTTTGAGGAGAGTCTGCTTGCTTATGACAAGAGTAACAAGTCCTTAGAAAGAGCAAAGCAGGAGCTTCTTAATTTCAAGACACAGACCGCAAATACCTTCTTTACCATGGGTGCCTTTGAACTGGCAGGTTCCATGAAGGATGATGTGATGATTCCGGATACCTATGAGGATGCAAAGAATCTTCTTGCCAACATAAGAGAGATGATATCCTACATCGGTCTTGAAAAGGAGAGAGTTCTCCAGGGCATTGAGGATATGGAGACTATCAAGAATAATTTTGAAAATCAGTGTATTGAGCGCTGCAAAGATGTCAGAACCGAACTTGACAAGCTGCCCAAACTTTCAAGAATACAATTAGACGGCGAGATGATCCAGATGGTCAATCTCACAATTCCTTATGTGAAGGATGAGTTTATCAAGCAGAGGATGTCTGACTACATTGATGAAGTTGTAAATGGTGCCGATCGTTTTGAAGACAACAATGACCGTATTAAATATATGAAGAATATGCTTCTGTTAAAGAAATTGTTCAGCGTAATGGTAACAGACATGAATGCTATCAGGTTGAAACTCTATAAACGTGAGCGCATCAAGGATCAGAGCCGTTATCTTCGATATGAAGAGGCTGTAGGAAGTACAGGGCAGTCTCAGGGTATATATATTCAGTTCCTTGTATCGATCATCAATTATATTTCAGGTATGTATGCACCTGAGGCAGAGGCATCAGACCTTAAGAAGGTAATATTTATTGATAATCCCTTCGGCGCGGCTAAGGACATATATATCTGGGAGCCTATATTCGCATTACTTGCGACCAATAATGTTCAGCTTATTGTACCTGCCCGTGGAGCAACACCTGCCATAACTAACCGATTTGATGTGAATTACATTTTGGGACAGCAGCTTGTAGGTGGAAGACAGCAGACCGTTGTGGTGGATTACAGAAGTCAGGTGGAGGCAAGTGAGATGGAGTATGAGAATCTTGAATATAGTCAGGGAACTTTTGACTTTTTGTAAATTAATGTTTACCGCAGTAAGTGTCTTTTGACGGGCGCTTGAGATTATTAGATATGTGTGAGGCTTCCTTGGAGGTTGTGTCATATGTGTGTCTGTAATATTTATTTTTATATGTAGCTCCAATCCGTTCTGTGATTGTAAGGAAGTGCGATAAATTTATCATTGTTACCGGGGGCGGGTCGAATGCGACTTCCTTGTCGCTTCGACCCTAAAACAACATCCATGTTGTTTTACCCCTGAGTTAGCTATGCACTTCCTAACAATCAAGACGAACGTCTAAGGCATG
>JAFUGT010000048.1 GCA_017469275.1 Lachnospiraceae bacterium | reverse complement strand
GAACTTCCACAACCAACAGCGGACGGATATGTATTTATGGGTTGGTATACTTCGGCATCAAACGGAACAAAGGTGACTTCAACGACAGTTGTGACAGAGAAAAATGACCATACTCTTTTTGCACATTGGGATAAAACGATAACCGTGTCTTTTAATGGTAATGGTAATGGACAGGCAGTAAGCAATAAGACCGTTACAGTTAATCGAACTTATGGTGACCTGCCATCGCCTACACGTTCAGGATATAAATTTGACGGTTGGTATACGACTGCAACAGGTGGGGAAAAAATTACAAAGGACAAAGTTGTAACCAATGAGAATTCACATGTATTATATGCACATTGGATTAAGACAACGATAACCGTAACGCTTAACGGTGACAAAGTAAGTGTTGCTCCGGAAACTATTGAAGTTACACCAGGAAATGCATATGGAGACGAACTCCCACAATTATCACTTAATGGCTATGAATTTAAGGGCTGGTATACAGAAAAATTAGGTGGCGAAAAAATAACATCCGATTCGATTGTATCGCAAAATGAGGATCATGTATTATTCGCCCGCTTTGTTAAGCTGGTTACAATTTCTTTTGACGGAAACGGTGATGGAGTCAGTGGTATTCCTGTTAACAGAACAATACCGGTAGGTCAGACTTATGGAAGTATGACATCACCAAAGCGTACCGGATATGATTTTGAAGGTTGGTATACAGCTGCAACTAATGGAGATGTTGTTACATCTAATACATTGGTGACTAATAATGATTCGCATGTATTATATGCACATTGGATTAAAAATACAGTTACAGTTACATTTAACGGTGATAAGGTAACAAATGTTACTCCTAAGAGCAAAGAAGTTACGCCGGGTGGAAAATACAGTGAATTGCCTCAGTTAACATTTGCCGGATATGAATTTAAGGGCTGGTTTACTAATGCTACTGATGGCGAGCTTGTAACAGCTGATACTACTGTATCAATTAACAATAACCATACATTGTATGCTCGATGGAAGAAAGAAGAACTTAAGGTGACAGTGTCATTTGACGGAAACGGTGATGGAGTCAGCAACATAGCTAATAAGACTGTAACAGTTGGCTCGGAATATGGCGAGTTATCTTTACCGAGCAGAGAGGGTTACAATTTTGAAGGATGGTACACGGAAAAAATAGCAGGAGATAAGATATCGGCTGATACAATTGTGTCAAAGGAAAGTTCACATGTATTGTATGCACATTGGAAAAAGAATACGATAACGGTATCATTTAATGGTGATAGAGTGGAATCACCATCGAGTATAGAAGTTACAACCGGATCACCATATGGAACATTGCCTACACTTACATTGTCCGGATATGATTTTGAAGGATGGTATACCGAAGCTACAGGGGGCAATAAGGTGACGGCCGAAACTACTGTTACTGAGAAACAAGATCATATTCTTTTTGCGCATTGGGTTGAGAAAGCTAAAACAGTAACGGTTTCTTTTAGAGGAAATGGTGAAGGGGTCACGAGTATACCGGATAATAAGATGGTAACAGTTGGACAGACATATGGCGATATTGATTCGCCTTCAAGAAGTGGATATAGTTTTGAAGGTTGGTACAATGCGCCAAACGATGGAGATAAAATCGAGTCAACCACAAAGGTGACAAATACTAATTCACATGTGTTATATGCGCATTGGAAAAAGAATAGCATAACAGTTACTTTTAATGGTGATAAGTATGCGCCTGTTGATCCTGAAAGTATGCCGGTAGTAAATGGTCAGCCATATGGAACATTGCCATTATTGACTTTAGATGGATACCAATTTGACGGTTGGTATACAGAAGCGTCTGGTGGTGAAAAGGTTACAGCCAATACGATAGTTTCAGCGTTAAGTAATCATATATTATTTGCACATTGGACTGCAATTACACAACCGTCAGAAGATGAGGATGTTAATGTGACAGTATCCTTTGATGGAAACGGAAATGGTGATTCTGTTAGTAATAAGACTATGACAGTGGGACAGAAGTACGGAGCTCTTCCGGTACCTGTTTGGAATGGCTATAGTTTTATGGGATGGTATACGGAAAGCGAAGGTGGTCAACAGGTGACTGCAGATGCTTATGTTAAAAATAAGAATTCTCATGTGTTGTATGCCCACTGGAACAAAAATACAGTTATTGTAACCTTTAATGGAGATAAAGTTTTGAATGTAGAACCGAAGAGTAAAACTGTTACCCCGGGAGAAGAGTACGGAGATCTTCCGGAATTAACACTTACCGGATATGAATTTATTGGATGGTTCACAGAAGCTGTCGGAGGTGTTCGGATAGAAGATGAAACGACCGTCTCAATAGCGAAAGATCATACACTGTTTGCAAGATGGAGAGAAAAAGACAAGAATGTGACGATATCATTTGACAGTAATGGTATTAATGTGCTCAATAAGATAGTGACTGTAGGACAGAAGTATGGTAATCTGCCAGAACCTTCAAGGAATGGTTATACTTTTATAGGATGGTTTACAGAAAGTGAGTCTGGTGAGCAGATAACGGCAGATACTATAGTAACTAACGAGAATTCCCATGTGCTCTATGCACATTGGAAAAAGAACACCGTTATGGTAACCTTTAACGGTGATAAGGTTTCAGATATGGATACGAAGAATATAACTGTCACATCAGGAGGAACATATGGTCCATTGCCGAATCTTTCGCTTGACGGTTATACATTTAAAGGCTGGTATACAGAAGCTGTCGGAGGAGATGAGATTACTTCAACAAGCACGGTTACCGCGACCAATGATCATGTTTTATTCGCTCATTGGGTAGAAGACAATTTAAAAGTGACGGTATCATTTGACGGAAACGGTGACAATGTAAGTGGTATACCCGAAAGTGTGACATTGACTGTAGGAGATAACTATGATAATTATGCAGAACCAACAAGAAATGGTTATTCCTTTGACGGCTGGTATACAGAAGAAGGCAAAAAAATTGATAGTACTGTTAAAGTAGAATATACATATTCTCATACATTATATGCTCATTGGATAAAGGATGAAATAATTGTTACATTTAATGGTGATAAGGTTGCTAATGTTGAACCTGTTAATATAAAAGTATCCAATGGTGTAGCATATGGTTCTTTGCCATCATTATCCTTAAGAGGTTATACATTTATAGGCTGGTTCACCGATGCTGTTGGAGGAAAGGAAGTATCACCGACAACTATTGTTACGGCGAATAATGATCATTTTTTGTTTGCTCACTGGGAAGAAGAAAACAAAGTAACTGTGTCATTCTCGGCAAATGGTGACGGAGTAAGTAATATGCCTGAGAATAAGACGTTGATGGCTGGAGATAAATATGGTTCATTGTCAACACCTATAAGATCCGGTTATACATTTGATGGCTGGTATACTAAGGCTGTAAATGGCGATAAGGTTACTGCTTCTACAATAGTTAATAAATCACATGTTTTATATGCCCATTGGATAAAAGAAACAATAACTGTTTCATTCAATGGCGGCATGGTTTCAACCGTAAATTCTGCAACGATTACGGTTAAAAAAGGAGACGAATATGGTAATCTGCCGGATCTTACATTGAACGGTTTTGAATTTAAAGGATGGTATACCGAAGCTATAGGCGGTGACTTGATAACGGAGAATACTATAGTTTCTGAAAATAATGATCATATTTTGTTTGCTCATTGGGAAGAAAAGGAATTGATAATCACTGTATCATTTGATGGCAATGGTAATGATGTAAGTAATATACCGAATAATAAAACTGTGACATTGGGACAGAAATATGGTGAATTGGCAACACCGGTAAGGGATGGCTATGAATTTTTGGGGTGGTACACCGAAAAAGAAGAGGGTGTCCCGATTACTGCGGATTCTTATGTTAAAAATGAATATTCTCATTCATTATATGCTCATTGGAAAGAACTTGAAAAGAAAGTTATAGTTATATTCAATGCGAATAGAGGTGTAGTTGATGTAACCAGTATGGAAGTGACGGTTGGTGGAACTTATGGAGCTTTGCCGGAACCGACCAGAGAAAAATACAATTTTGACGGCTGGTATACGAAGCCTGAAGGTGGAGTATTGATTACGGCTGAGTCGGAGGTTGACAATAACGAGGATCATACGTTGTATGCTCAGTGGTATGAGAAGGATAAAACTGTCAGAGTAACATTTAATGCCAATGGCGGAGAAGTTGATACCGGTAGTATTACGGTTAATGTCGGTGTTGCATACGGTAAGCTTCCGGTTGCAACAAAAGACGGATATATCTTTGACGGCTGGTATACTAATGCCGATGGCGGCGAGCTTATAACTGAAGAGACGAAAGTGAAAAAACAAATGTCACATACGCTATATGCTCATTGGACAGATGTTAATAAAAAAGTCATTTTGTCATTTAATGCTAATGGCGGAAGCTTAGCTACAGAATATAAAGAAGTTGTAGTGGGTCAGTTATATGGCAGATTACCAATTCCGAGTAGAGAAGGATATCTTTGGGAGGGATGGTTTACTTCTATAGAGGATGGAGATTTGGTGACAAAGGACACTAAAGTTGAAATAGATGAGGCGCATACTTTATATGCACATTGGATCAACGAAAATGATAAAATAACCGTATCCTTTAATGCCAATGGTGGTATTGTTGATTCTGAAAGTACGGATGTTGTTGTCGGAAGGGCTTACGGAAAGTTACCGGTTCCTGTAATGGAAGGTTATGATTTTGCAGGATGGTATACGGAAGCTGAAGAGGGTGAGCCTGTTTCCTCTGATACAATTGTAAGCATTGCATATGCGCATACATTATTTGCAAGATGGACAGTTGTTAGCTCAGGTGGACAGGGAGATTCTGACCAGCCTGTTACACCGTCTGATAATCCTAATCAGCAGGGTGCTCCGAATACACAGCAGACAGAAACTGATGTACCGGGAACAGGTACGGATACTCAGATAACGGAGCCGGTTGCAATACCTGCTGTAGGTACAGTGGTTACAGAAGCTGCAAGCAATGTAACTTATAAAGTCAGCAGCAGTGATGCTTCTGTACCGACTGTAATATATAAAGGTTCTACAGATAGTAAAGCTGCAAAAGCTAAGACTGTTACGGTACCGGATACGGTAACTATAGATGGAACAACATACTTAGTAACCGAGGTGGGTGCATCGGCATTTAAGAAAAATAAGAATGCGACAAAGATTGTGATAGGCAAGAATGTTAAAAAAGTTAAGAAAAATACGTTTAAAAATTGTAAGAAGCTTAAGACACTTGTGTTTAAGACTACAAAGCTCACTAATAAGACTCTTGCAAAGGGTGCGTTTAAGGGTATTACAAAGAAAACAGTTATTAAAGTACCTAAGAGCAAATTAAAAGCCTATAAGACTTTGTTCAGAAAGAAAGGTCTGTCTAAGAAGGTTAAAATCAAAAAAATATAGTCTTTATTAAATAATCAATTGAATGTGTTAATAGAGTAAAGATTATGTTACTTGATATAGATAAAATATTTCGTATTGAATACAAAAATATTTTATGATAAAATCTTGAATAACGTATGAAGACGCGAAACACAATTCTTTTAAGAAGAGAAAGGAGAAGTTATGAGAAAAGGTTTTAGAAGTCTGCCGGGACGTATATTGGCAGCGGTATTAACAGCGGGCATGATTGTATCATCGTCAAATCTCGAATATGTACAGTTTATTCTGCCCGGGGTGCAGAATGTAAGTGAGGTAGAGGCGGCGGATACGATATTGACCTTACCGGATGAAAATCTTCTAAAGGCAATGCAGGTTATTGTCAATTATACCAAACCTGATGAAAACGGTAATACATTCAAATTAGAAGATCTATATAAGGGTGGGGCGCCAGATCTTACAAGTAATACTTATAAAGACCATCAATATAATATTACTACTAAAGAGGCATTGAATTTAACCGGAAATATTGATCTGTCAGGTTGTACAGGTATCAAAAATCTTTCGGGTATGAAAGCATTTTCTAATATCGAAAGTATTAATATTTCCCAATATGAAGGCACTGCCATACAAGAGCAAGCTTTTCAAAATTGTCAGTCGCTGACTACCGTTACTATTCCGAAAACAGTTAATTTTATTGAAAAATCAGCATTTAATAACTGTAATAGTTTGACTACTCTATATGTTAATGGCGATACTGACAACAATAAAAAAGGTACATTGAATCTATATAATATTACTTATCTGGGAGAGTCAGCTTTTATGGCTGCTAAAGGATTCGATAGTATAGTGTTCTATGATAAGAGATATGATTTGGATATCGGTGCCGGTGCGTTTTCACAGTGTGCTAATCTTTTAAGCGTAGATATTCCTACTACTGACGAGAGTAAACTTAGTCAGGGTGTGTTTACTGAATGTGAAAAACTTGAAAATGTAAAATTAAGTGATGAGTTAACAGGTATTCCTAATAATTTTTTTTCTGATACAAATTTATCAAAGATGGATAAGTTCCCCAAAAAGCTTGAAACCATTGGTGAAAAGGCATTTAAATCCACTAGATTGTTAATTCCCGATTTAAGCGGGTGTGAACAACTGAAATTAATTGATGAGTCTGCATTTTATGGTGTTATATATACTTATGATCTAGATCATAAAGAATTTAAATTACCTAACAGTTTGTCCGGAGATGGAAAAATTGATGGTACAACCGGTATTAGAAGAAAAGCATTTGCTGTGTCGCCGAATCTTTATAGTATCAATATTCCTGATAAATTAACAAAGATTCAGGAATCAACATTTGAAGGATGTACAAGGTTATATAAAGTTACTACAACTGAAAATTCTGAACTCAAAGAAATTGATAAATGGGCATTTAGGCGTTGTACTTCATTACCGAATACTGATTTTTTGAAAGTATTACCTAAACTAAAATCAATAGGAGAATTAGCTTTTGCTGAATGCTTTGATATTGATGTAGGGACTAAGGATGCTTATGATGTTTATGAAATAACAAGTGGATTAACTAGTATTTCACTTCCGAATAGCCTGGAAAGTATTGGGAAATGTGCATTTGCCAATAACTACGGTGTTGAAAGTATAACAATGGGCAATAATATTACAGAGATTCCTGAGTCTGCATTTGCATTAAAGGCAACAACAACTCACAGTACAGACGATTTTCGTGTCACCGGAATATCTGATATCAATTATGCAAATTTGGATCTGTGTAATTCGGGACAATTGAAGAATGTAACTTTATCTAACAAATTAACTACAATTGGAATAGAGGCTTTTCGTCATAATACACATTTAGTCAATGTTACATATAATGGTTATGAAGGTGCAGCTGAACAAGAAAGTAATAAAGTAGTATTACCGACATCTGTTAAAAATATTGGAGATTATGCATTTGCTGACTGCGCCAGATGGCAGGTAACAATTGATGGTAATGCAGATGGTGAAGTTACTGATACAGATTATAGAACGGACGGTATCGATACGGTTGATCTAAGATCACTTAATCTTGAAACATTCGGTGTTGGTGTGTTTGAAAATGACTGTATGCTCTCAACAGCGATTCTTCCGGCTGATTTGGAGACAATTCCAAGCAGATTATTCTGTGGTTGTGGTAACAGCATAACCAAACTGAATAAAGGAACTAATAAGCAAGAGATTAAATTATATGGGTTAGAGAGTGTAACTTTCCCTGAAAACGTGAAGACAATTTCAACTAGTGCATTTGAGGGATGTAAAAATTTCATATACAAAGGTGATACTTTCCCCGGTAAGGATGCAGCACTTAATAATATTACATTAAAATTATTACCTGAATCATTGGAGACAATCGGAGAAAGAGCATTTTATGGATGTCAAAATATCGGTAATATTGCATTTGATTCCAATGTTACCAGTATCGGTGCTTCAGCGTTTGCAGAGTGTTCTGTTTTGTATCTGAATCCGGAAGATCCGCAAAACAATACATCATTTGAACCGGGATTTGGTTTGACTGCTGTTAATTTCAAGCTGGCTAAACAGCTTAAGGAGATTGGAGCAGGTGCATTCTCATTATCAGCTATTGATACTGCGGATCTTTCCGATAATACTTTATTAACTTCAATATCTGAGAATACGTTTGCACGTTGTTATAATCTTATATCTTCTCAACTTCCTGAATCTGTTACGCAGGTTTATGGTGGTGTGTATAGCTATGGAGTAAGTCTTAAGTCAGTACAGCTTCCGGCTATAGCAACGGTTTCAGATAATATATTTAGCGGTATTAGTGCTGATAGTCATAAATATTACGGTGATTTTTCAAAAGTAAAGATTACGATGACATCACAGGAAAGTACAGGAGTAATTAAAGTTCCGATTGGAAAAGAAATACAGCTTGATTTTATCAAATCAAGAACGCCTAATTATAATCACTATACAGATGTTCAAAGAGGCTATGGAAATGTGCTTAGGGAAAAAGATGAATTGTTTGTAACCTGTGATAAAAAGGATACAGGCGATGTATGGTTAAGCGGTAAAATTGAAACACCTGACAACAGTAAGCTGAGTATTACTAATGATATTGAATTTGTAGTATACAATTATAATTCTCTTACGCCCGGACCTGTAACTTTGCAGAAACCTCTTTCTAAGGATTATGATCTTACTGTTTCGGATGTATGGGCCGGTACATTAGAAATAACAAAAATTAATAATCAGAGCGGTAATACTATTGCATCCGTTGAAACTGATGATAATAATAATAAAGTGCTTAATATATCATCCAATTACATATCTGCTGATGATACCGGTAATATCCTTATTGCTGTTGCAGGTGTTACTCCTAAGCAGATTACCAAGGCGCCTGTATGGGGATCTGACGATGAGAGTATTATAAGTGTAGATCCGATAGATCCGGATGATGAAAAAGTTATTGATGCGGTTAATAGTAACAATATGAGTCAGGCTTCGATTCGTATTAAGAAGATAGGCACAACAAAACTATGGGTAGCAGATCGTAATGATGCTGAATCAAAGGTTAAAGCAGAGGTTACGGTTAATGTTGTGTATCCGGTAGATACTGCCAAAACAACAGTTAGTGTCGGTACACTTGAATCAGATACTGACAGTTTTGAACTTGAGGAAGGATCAGGAGATAAGATAACAGTTGTTCCCGGATATTCCGAAGAAGCTGAAAAAGCCGGTGCAGCTTCACAAGCGAAAATATATTTTAAGAGTGAAGATCCTGCAATTGCATCAATTGACCGTGAGACAGGTGAGATTACGGCTAATAAGACAGGTATAACAGGAATATTAATATATGATGATACAGGTACTCTGATTAAGCCAATAACCATCAATGTTGTTGAAGAAGGAGCACTTACTCCTAATCTTATTAAGATCAGTCCGGAGAAGAGGATAGATGTATATCAAGGTTCAGAGTCTTCTAAGATTACTGCAAAGGTATTTCCTGAAGACGAAAATGTGAGCCAAGAGGTAGTATGGTCACTTGGCTCGGATCCTAATAATATAATTACATCTAATGAGTTTGCTTCAATTGAAACAAAAGATAACGGTGTATTTGTGACAGGTAAGGCATTAGGGGACGCAACGCTTTATGCATTTGCAAAGGACAAGACCAGTGTTTCATCAAATATAGCGGTTAATGTTGCGGTTCCTGCAAAGACATTGAAATTCCAGAAATCATCAGTTTCAATACCTGTTGATACTAATCTGGTGATGAATGTTACTACAGAAGAGAGTGACAGTTTTACGCTTCTTTATCTGCCTGCTGATGCTCATAAGGATAAAGTTACGTGGAAGATAGAGGATGAATCGATTGCGCAGTTTGTAGACACCACTAATAGAGTGACACTTGCAAACGGTGTTCCTGTTATAAAGGGGATTAAGCAGGGCAAGACTAAACTTATAGCAACAACTGGAACAGGATTGATAGCATCTCTGAATATATCAGTGTTTAAACCTGTTACTGAATTTTCAGTAGATGAGAAACGTACTGTTCATATTGGAGAATCCTTTGATCTCAAGGTTAATAAGACACCTGCTGATTCTTCAGAACCATTTACGTATGTATCATCTAATCTTGAGATTGCAACGGTTGATGCTAACGGTAAGGTTAAAGGTATTAAAGAAGGAACAGTTGTTATCAGTGCAATCAATAGCAGGAATGAAGCTAGAGCTTGTACGGTATCTGTTGTTAGTAAGGTAGCGCAGATTACCATTTTGGATGCTCCGATTGAGATTGCTGTTGAAGGAGTATATACAATAGGAAGAGCGAGTGAAGATCCGGCAGCTACTATTGGATACAGGTTAACGCCTAATTCAATTGATGAACTTACATGGACTTCATCAGATTCTAATGTTGCATCTGTTGAGTCTGGTAATGGAGCTGTTTCAATTAAAGGTGTTGGACCTGGAACGGCTGTGATTACTGCTAAATCATTCTCAGGTGCTTCGGCAACAATTAATGTTTCGGTTGTTTCTGTTAATACAGAACTCAAATTTACTGAAGAAAGTAAGCGTATAGCTATAGGAACACAAGCTGCAGTAACAGTTAATAAAACACCGGCAGATGCAACAGAAAGTATAGTCTATACATCAAGCAACGAAGAGATTGCTACAGTTGATCAGAACGGTGTTGTAACAGCTAAAGCTAAAGGTGATGTGACTATATATGCTAAAGGTAAGGTTTCTAATGTTACAGCAGGTATTCCTGTGACGGTAACTGTTCCTGCTACAAGTATTAAAGCAATAACACATTTTGCTAGTGAAAAGAAGATTTATCTTGTTAAAGGCTCAACATATCAGTTTAGATACAGGATACTTCCGGAAGATACCACTGATACAGTGAAATTTACTACCAGCAAGAAAAAAGTTGCTACAGTTGCAGAAGATGGTACAATTACTGCAAAGAAAAAGGGTAGTGCCACAATTACTGTTAAGACTGAATCCGGAAAGATAGCTAAGATAAAAGTATATGTAGTCAATAAAGAGAAAAATGCCAAGAAGATTAAGAAGATCAGCACAAGTTCAATTAAGGTTGGAAAAACGGTAAGACTTAAGTATACAGTAACTTCAGCAACAACAACCAATTCTGTTACTTACTCGGTAAACAAACCTGAGATTGCTACGATTGATGAGTTTGGTTATATAACCGGTCTTAAGAAGGGTAAGGTTAAAGTTACAGTTACTATGAGCAATGGTAAGCAAAAGACGAAAACTATTAAAGTTAAAAAGTAATTGTTTACAAAATGATTGAAAGATTTTTTCGAGTTTTCAAGGGGATATTTGGTTGCAAATATCCCCTCTTTATGTTATCATTACAACTAGATTGCGCTGTGACAGGAGAAAATTGATTATAATGTTTTCTATATGATGAATGCGTTCTATATTGCATCTGTCATTAACGCAAAATTTCAAATGGAGGATTTTTTACTATGTCAAAAAAAGTTGTTTTAGCTGGCGCATGCCGTACAGCAATCGGAACCATGGGCGGTTCTCTTTCCACAATCCCTGCAGCAGAACTCGGATCTATCGTAATTAAGGAGGCACTTAATCGTGCGGGTGTTCCTGCCGAGCAGGTTGATCACGTTTATATGGGTTGTGTAATTCAGGCCGGTCAGGGTCAGAATGTTGCACGTCAGGCTTCTCTTAAGGCAGGACTTCCTATTGAGACACCTGCAGTTACAATTAATGTTGTTTGTGGTTCAGGACTTAACTGCGTTAATATGGCTGCACAGATGATTCAGGCAGGAGATGCTGATATCGTAGTAGCAGGTGGTATGGAGAATATGTCAATGGCACCATTTGCTCTTCCTAACGGACGTTATGGATATAGAATGACATGGCCTAGCCAGAGCCAGGGTGCATTGGTTGATACTATGGTTAAGGATGCACTTTGGGATGCATTTAATGATTATCATATGATCAAAACTGCTGATAATATAGCAGAACAGTGGAAACTTACAAGAGAAGAACTTGATGAGTTTGCTGCTAACAGCCAGCAGAAAGCATGTAAGGCTATCGCTGAAGGAGCATTTAAGAAGGAGATTGTTCCTGTTGAAATTAAGAAGAAGAAAGAGACAGTTATATTTGACACAGATGAAGGTCCTCGTCAGGGTGTTACAGCAGAATCGCTTTCTAAACTTCGTGCTCTTTATCCGGATGGAGTTGTTACAGCCGGTAATGCTTCAGGAATTAATGATGGTGCAGCGGCAGTTATCGTAATGAGCGAAGAGAAGGCTTTGGAGTTAGGCGTTAAGCCTATGGCTACATTTGTAGCAGGAGCACTTGCAGGTGTTGCACCTGAAATTATGGGTGTTGGTCCTGTTGCAGCTACAAAGAAAGCAATGGCTAAGGCTGATTATAAGATTGAAGATTTTGATGTAATCGAAGCTAATGAGGCATTTGCTGCTCAGTCAGTAGCAGTTGGTAAGGATCTTGGTATTGATGTCGATAAGCAGCTTAATCCTCGTGGAGGAGCAATAGCACTTGGACATCCTGTTGGAGCATCAGGCTGCCGTATCCTTGTTACACTTCTTCATGAGATGGAAGATATGGACGCTAAGAAGGGTCTTGCTACACTTTGTATCGGTGGCGGTATGGGATGTGCAACCATCGTTGAGCGTGATTAATATTATATCTATTTGCGTTACCATCGGGCAAAAAAGTCCGGTGGTATCGTGATGTTTATAACAAAGTAACATTATTAATGCCGCATTGTTTGAATTATATTGTTATATATTATTAGTTGCAAACAATTGGCAGACATTATAATTATTAAAAAGGAGATTAATTCGATGGAATTTATCACATATGAACAGGACGGATTTGTTGGTGTTATTACCATCAATCGTCCGAAAGCACTCAATGCGCTTAATAGTCAGGTGCTTGATGAATTAAATGAAACATTAGATAATGTCGATCTTGATACTACAAGAGCGCTTATTCTTACAGGTGCGGGTGACAAATCATTTGTTGCCGGTGCAGATATCGGAGAGATGAGTACACTTACTAAAGCAGAGGGAGAGGCATTTGGTAAGAAGGGTAATGATGTATTCAGAAAACTTGAGACATTCCCGCTTCCGGTAATTGCTGCTGTTAATGGATTTGCTTTAGGTGGCGGTTGTGAGATTTCCATGAGCTGTGATATAAGAATCTGTTCTGAGAATGCAATCTTTGGCCAGCCGGAAGTGGGACTTGGTATTACTCCCGGATTTGGCGGAACACAGAGACTTGCACGACTTGTAGGAGCTGGCATGGCTAAGCAGATGATATATACAGCCAGAAATATCAAAGCTGACGAGGCTTATCGTATCGGACTTGTTAATGCTGTATATCCTGCTGAGGAACTTATGGAACAGGCTAAGAAGATGGCTGGCGGTATTGCCGCTAATGCACCAATCGCTGTTCGCAACTGTAAGAAAGCTATTAACGACGGATTGCAGGTTGATATGGATCAGGCTATCGTTATTGAAGAAAAACTTTTTGGCGACTGCTTCGAGACAGAAGACCAGAAAGCAGGAATGGGTAACTTCTTAGAGAAAGATAAAGAAAAGAAACTCAAAGTTGTTCCTTTCCAGAATAAGTAAGTTTTATTGTAAAAACATTTTAATACAACAAATTAATAGGAGGAAACAAAAATGAAAGTAGGCGTAATTGGCGCAGGTACCATGGGACAGGGAATTGCTAAGGCATTCGCTATGGTAGATGGTTATGAAGTAGCTCTTTGCGATATCAAGCAGGAGTGGGCTGACGGTGGAAAGGACAAGATTGCTAAAGGATATGCAAGACTTGTTGAAAAAGGAAAAATGACACAGGAGACTGTTGATGCTATTCTCGGAAGAATCACAGCAGGTCTTAAGGAAGATCTTTGTGCTGACTGTGATCTCATCGTTGAGGCAGCATTTGAGGATATGGAAGTTAAGAAGACAACTTTTTCGGAACTTGACAAGATTTGTAAGGAAGGTTGCGTATTTGCATCTAATACATCAAGTCTTTCAATCACTGAGATTGGTAATGGACTTACTCGTCCAATGATCGGTATGCATTTCTTCAATCCTGCAGATCGTATGAAATTAGTAGAAGTTATTGCCGGTGTTAATACTCCACAGGAGACAGTTGACACTATTAAGAAGATTTCTGAAGAAATCGGAAAGACTCCTGTACAGGTTAATGAGGCTGCCGGTTTCGTTGTTAACCGTATTCTTATCCCTATGATCAATGAAGCAGCATTTATTAAGATGGAGGGTGTTTCAAACATCGCCGGAATTGATGCCGCTATGAAGCTTGGTGCTAATCATCCGATGGGACCTCTTGAGTTAGGTGATTTCGTTGGCCTTGATATCTGCCTTGCTATTATGGATGTCCTTTACAAAGAGACGG
Organism: Lachnospiraceae bacterium; assembly: GCA_017469275.1. GTDB lineage: Bacteria > Bacillota > Clostridia > Lachnospirales > Lachnospiraceae > CAG-590. The sequence goes on along the minus strand of JAFUGT010000048.1, from coordinate 2,922 downwards.
GTGATTCTAAGTATCGTGCATGTCCACTTCTTCGTAAGATGGTTCGTGGCGGTAACTTGGGTGTTAAGAGCGGCAAAGGATTCTATGTATATAATGCTGACCGTACAAAGACACCGGTTGATGAACTGTAATACTTTAATGTGATATAGTATAAGTAAATACACATCAACATAATCAGATTTATGATTATTATCAGATGCTATACTTGTTGTATGATGGTTCGTACATTAATGTATGTAATTGTTTATCATTTGAGTATAGTATTCTGATGTTATAACAAATAAGCAGGAGGAAATATATAAAATGGATTTCGTATTAAGCAAAAAGCATGAAATGGCAAGAACTCTTTTCAGAGAATTTGCCGAAAATGAAGCGAAGCCACTTGCTCAGGAGACAGATGAGGAAGAAAAATTCCCGAGAGAGACAGTTGAGAAGATGGCTAAGAGCGGATTCCTTGGAATTCCGGTTCCTAAGGAGTACGGTGGACAGGGATGTGATCCTTTAACATACGTTATGTGTGTAGAGGAACTGTCTAAGGTATGTGGTACAACAGGTGTTATCGTTTCTGCACATACATCACTTTGTGTTGATCCGATTCAGACATATGGTACAGAGGAACAGAAGCAGAAATACCTTCCTGATCTTGCAAGCGGTAAGAAGCTTGGAGCATTTGGTCTTACAGAGCCAGGAGCAGGTACAGACGCTCAAGGTCAGCAGACAAAGGCTGTTCTTGATGAAGCAACTAATGAGTGGGTATTAAATGGTTCTAAATGTTTCATTACCAATGGTAAAGAAGCTGATGTATACATTGTTATCGCTGTAACAGGTAAGATTGAGAAGCGTGGAAGAATGATGAAGGAGATTTCTGCATTTATCGTAGAAAAGGGCACTCCGGGATTTACCTTCGGTACTAAAGAGAAAAAGATGGGTATCCGTGGTTCTTCTACTTACGAGCTTATCTTCACAGATTGCCGTATTCCTAAGGATAATCTTCTTGGACAGAAGGGTAAAGGATTCAATATCGCTATGCATACTCTTGATGGCGGACGTATCGGTATTGCTGCACAGGCTCTTGGTATTGCAGAGGGTGCTTTAGAGGCAACAATTGCTTACGTTAAAGAGAGAAAGCAGTTCGGTAGAAGTATTGCACAGTTCCAGAATACACAGTTCCAGTTGGCAGATATGGCTACAAAGGTTGAGGCTGCTAAGATGCTTGTATATAAGGCTGCAATGAAGAAAGCTGAGTTCCAGACCAATCCTAAGATTTCTTATTCTGAAGAAGCTGCAATGGCTAAACTTTATGCTGCAGAGGTTGCTATGGAAGTTACTACAAAGGCTGTTCAGTTACATGGTGGTTATGGTTATATTAGAGAGTATGACGTTGAGCGTATGATGAGAGATGCTAAGATCACAGAGATCTATGAGGGTACTTCAGAAGTTCAGCGTATGGTTATCTCAGCTAATCTGTTGAAATAGGAGGTAATTAGACGTGAAAATAGTTGTATGTGTAAAGCAGGTACCTGATACAAAGGGTGGAGTTGAATTCAATCCGGATGGTACTTTGAATAGAGCAGCGATGCTCACAATCATGAATCCTGATGATAAGGCAGGTCTTGAGGCTGCACTTCGTCTTAAGGATCAGTATGGAGCAGAAGTTACAGTTGTAACAATGGGACTTCCTAAGGCTGAGGATGTTCTTCGTGAAGCACTTGCTATGGGTGCTGACAAAGGAATACTTGTAACAGACCGTGTACTTGGTGGTGCTGATACTTGGGCTACTTCAACAACACTTGCCGGAGCACTTCGTAATCTTGATTCTGATCTTGTTATAACAGGACGCCAGGCTATCGATGGTGATACAGCTCAGGTTGGACCACAGATTGCAGAGCATCTTGGACTTCCTGTAATCTCTTATGCTGAAGAGATTGTTGCTGTTGATGAGAAGTCAATTACAGTTAAACGTCAGTATGAGGACAGATATCATATCTTAAAGGCTCAGTTACCTTGCTTATTGACAGCACTCGCTGAATTAAATGAGCCTCGTTACATGACACCGGGTGGAATCTTTGATGCAGTTGATGCTGAGATTACTGTATGGGGAAGAGCAGATCTTAAGGATATAGATGACGGTAACTTAGGTCTTAAGGGTTCTCCTACTAAGATTGCTAAGGCTTCAGATAAGGTTCGTAAGGGAGCAGGTGAGAAGGTTTCTCCTGAGTCTCCTGATGAAGCTGTAAGCTATATCATGGACAAATTAGTAACTAAGCATATTATCTGATTCAGAAAGAAAACGAGGTGACATAGATGGAATTAACAAACGAGCAGATCGCTGAGTACAAGGGCGTATATGTATATGCTCAGCAGGTCGATAATGAGATTAGTAGTATTGCATTTGAGCTTCTCGGTAAAGCTAAGGAGCTTGCTGCTGTACTTTCAACAGATGTAACTGCAGTTCTTATCGGTTCAGGCGTTAAGGAACTTGCAGATCAATTAGCAGAATATGGTGCTGACAAGGTTATCGTTGTTGACGATCCTGAACTTAAGGATTATAGAACAGAGCCTTATACACATGCACTTGCATCTGTAATTAATGAATATAAGCCTGATATTATGTTAGTTGGTGCAACAGCTATCGGACGTGACCTTGGTCCTCGTGTTTCAGCTCGTGTTCACACAGGTCTTACAGCAGACTGCACACAGCTTGAGATTGGTGATTTACCACTCGTAGCTGTTCCTGGTAAGGAAGATGAGCAGAAGCATAAGCAGCTTCTTATGACTCGTCCTGCATTCGGTGGTAACACAATCGCTACTATCGCATGTCCTGACTATCGTCCACAGATGGCTACAGTACGTCCGGGCGTTATGCAGAAGATCGCTCCAAACAAGGGCGCTAAGGCTGAGATCGTTAATTACAATCCTGGT
>JAFUGT010000008.1 GCA_017469275.1 Lachnospiraceae bacterium | reverse complement strand
TAATCCGTATTCACAAGGTTTGAAAAATGTGTGACTTCTGTGTTACTTCCAAGCCACTGAAGTGCCGTAAACCCTTGATTTTACTGAGTTTTTTCAGTTCACGCTCTTGAGAGTCGGAAAGAGCAATACATCTCTAATCGCAGCACTATCAGTAAGCAACATACAAAGACGATCAATTCCATATCCGATACCGCCTGTAGGTGGCATACCAATTTCAAGAGCATTTAAGAAGTCCTCATCTGTGTGGTTAGCTTCCTCGTCACCTGCATCAGCAAGTTTATCCTGCTCAGCAAAACGCTCCCTCTGGTCGATTGGATCATTTAATTCTGAGTATGCATTACACATCTCCCAACCGTTCATGAACATCTCGAAACGTTCAACGTATTCTGGATTGTCAGGTTTCTTCTTTGTAAGCGGTGATATCTCAATCGGATGATCCATAACGAATGTAGGCTGGATAAGATGCTCCTCAACGAACTCCTCGAAGAAGAGATTAAGGATATCACCCTTCTTGTGATGATCTTCGTACTCGATATTCTTCTCATCAGCAAGCTTCTTAGCCGCCTCTGTATCTTTAACATCATTCCAGTCAACGCCTGCATATTTCTTAACAGCGTCAACCATTGTAATTCTCTCAAACGGCTTGCCAAGATCCATCTCGATTCCGTTATAAGAAATCTTGGTTGTTCCGAGAACTTCCTGCGCAACATAGCGATACATTTCCTCGGTAAGATCCATCATTCCGTTGTAATCAGTGTAAGCTTGATATAACTCCATCAAAGTGAACTCTGGATTATGCCTTGTATCAAGTCCCTCATTACGGAACACACGACCAATCTCATACACTCTCTCAAGTCCGCCAACGATAAGACGCTTCAAGTATAACTCAAGTGAAATACGAAGCTTCAAGTCCTCATCAAGGGCGTTGAAATGCGTCTCGAAAGGTCTTGCTGCGGCACCACCGGCATTGCTTACGAGCATCGGTGTCTCAACCTCCATAAAGCCCTTAGCATCAAGGAACTTACGGATTGTGCTTATAATCTGTGATCTCTTGATAAATGTATCCTTAACTTCAGGACTCATGATGAGATCAACGTAACGCTGACGATATCTCATATCCACATCTTTGAGTCCGTGGAACTTCTCAGGAAGTATCTGCAATGACTTTGTAAGCAAGGTAACTTCATGAGCGTGAATGGAAATCTCACCTGTCATGGTTCTGAAAACAAAGCCCTTAACACCAACGATATCGCCGATATCATACTTCTTGAAATCCGCATAATTATCTTCTCCGATTCCGTCTCTTGAAACATACAACTGAACATTCCCCAGCTTGTCCTGAACATTGGCAAATGCTGCCTTACCCATTACACGCTTACTCATCAGACGTCCCGCAACACTTACCTCAATGGGCTTAGCATCCATTATCGCTCTGCGCTCTTCATAATCTTTCTTACGAAGCGGTCTTGCCTCCTCCTCCGGAAGTCCTGATACATCTACAGGTTCTCTGCCTGCAAGTAGCTCTGCCTCTAACTTATTATATTCTTCTGCACAATCTGTTGTGTGATATGTCACATCATATTTTGTAATTACAAACGGATCCTTTCCCGCTGCCTGAAGGTCAGCAAGCTTCTCACGTCTCACCTTTCTAAGCTGATTAATATCCGGTTCCTGCTGTTGATTCTTATTATCTCCCACTGCTTTTCTCCTTTTTTATTTTATATGCATTTATATAAAAAGGGGAATAGCCCGCTGACTATTCCCGCATCTGCATTAAATGTTTTATTCGTCATCCAAGCTTATATCAAGTATCTCAATCTGGAAAGTACCGTTAGGCGCTTCAACCTCAACTATCTCACCTGCTTTAGAACCCATAAGTGCTGCACCGATCGGTGACTCATTAGAAATCTTATTGTTGAGGAAATCTGCCTCAGTAGAACCCACAAGTTTGAACTTCTCAACCTTGCCGCTCTCTAATCTCTTAACTGTAACGGCACATCCGACATTTACTTTCTCTTTGTCAACTTCGTCTGTGTATACTATCTCGACATTCTTAAGAATTGCCTCTAATTCCTCAATTCTTGCCTCGATGTCTTTCTGCTCATCCTTCGCAGCATCGTACTCAGCATTCTCGGACAAGTCTCCCTGCTCTCTGGCTTCCTTAATCTTCTGTGCTACCTCTTTACGTTTAACTACTCTGAGTTCCTGTAACTCATCTTCAAGTTTTTTCAAACCCTTGTCTGTCAAAAGATTTTTCTTCTCTGCCATATCATCTCACCCTTCCATAAATATTCATTTTATATGATTATTCTAATTATATATAATTATCCTGGTTGTGCTTTCTTAGGATTCCACAATAAATGCTGCCAAATCCCCTTGCATCTTTATCAGTGGAATCTACTCCTCAGATGTTGCTTCTGTTGTTTCTGCTTCTGTTGTTGCTGCCTCAGTTGTCTCTGTCTCAGTTGCCTCCGCTTCAGTAGAAGCATCTTCACTCTCTGTAGTCTCCTCAGTACTTTCTACCTTGACCGCATTCTTCATAAGAAAATCCATAACCTTCTGTGTTAAGAGAGGTACATCAAAATAATCCTCACCATACTCCTTAAGGATATCATCAGTAGTTTTCTTGCCTGAGAACATATCCGCAGCTTCTTTAACCTTCTCATCTCTCTCTTCCTGTGTAACCGAGATACCTTCTGCATCAGCTATACAGTAAAGCACCATCTTCTGATTAAGATATTCCTTAACGTAATCTGTTATTCCTTCCTTCAAGGAATCCTCAGAAGTAAATCCGTTCATTGAAAGGAAATCCTCATATGAGTAACCGTAGCTTTCATAGCTTGCAGCCTGTTGTTTGAAATTATTAAATTCCTCATCGATAAGCTTCTTAACCTCCGCCTCATCATATCCTGAAATCTCAGCATTGGCAACAACCTTATCAAATACATCTCTACGAGCATTGTTCTCTGCTGTAGTCTTGTTCTCCTCAGCAAGATCTTTGCGAATAGATTCTTTGTATGCATCTATTGTATCATAATCTGTATTGTCCTTAACAAGTGCATCTGTTAAATCAGGGACGTTCTCTACGGAAATAGAATTGATAGTCACATCAAATGTTACCGGCTTACCTGCTTTGTCAGGATCGTTTGGATATTCATCCGGAAATTTGAGTGCCAATGTAACTTTCTCACCGATATTATGTCCTACAAGACCTGCCTCAAAGCCTTCAATAAATGATCCCGAACCGATTGTAAGATCATAACCTTCAGCGCTGCCTCCATCAAACTCCTCACCGTTCATTGTACCAACGTAATCAATATTGACAATATCACCATCTTTGACAGCACGATCTTTAACTTCATCCTTTGTCTTTAATCCATCAACAAATGAATCAAGTTTGCTCTGAACATCATCATCTGTCACCTCGGCAATATCCAAACTATATTCAATACCCTTATAGTTGCCAAGTTTAACATACTTATTATAGTACTTTGCCTGATTATTGCCACAGCCCGCAAGCCCAAACATCATTGCACCGGCTAACAAAAATGCACCTATTCTTTGTTTCTTCATTTTTTAAAATTCCTTCCATATAAAAGTTGTTTGTACGGAGCGTTTCCATAAAATAAGAAGTATATCTTCTTCTTTTATAGAAACACACTTCTTCTGTTATAACACAATCTTTAACAAAAATAAACCCCATATTACAAAAGTTCACAGAAATACCATTTTTCCCTTATATTGCGGTATTTTGCGTAATTGCATTAATTTTCGCACATTATATTGTGTTTTTCTCATTTACATTATCAAGATAGAGTGGTATAATACTTCTCAACGCAAATTATTAAATAATAAAGGAGTTCGGGGTATGAAAGTAATCAAGAGAGACGGATCCACCGTTTCGTACGATCGCAATAAGATCAAAACTGCTATTCAGAAAGCAAATGCAGAAGTAGAGCCATCAGAGAAAGTGACTGATGACACTATTGAATACATCATCAACTGCATAGAGACCAAGAATCGTTCGCGTATGCTGGTTGAGGATATTCAGGATATTATCGAGCAAAAGCTTATGGATGAGAAGAAGTTCGTGCTTGCCAAAACTTACATTATATACAGATACTCAAGAGAACTTGTCCGTAAGGCTAACACCACCGACGATTCGATACTTAGTCTTATTCAGAACAGAAACAAGGATGTCATGGAAGAGAATTCCAACAAGAATGCAACTGTAGCCTCTACACAGAGAGACCTGATTGCAGGTGAAGTATCCAAGGATCTTACAAAGAGAATTCTTCTTCCGGAGAAGATTTCCAAAGCCCATGAAGAAGGTGTTCTTCATTTCCATGACTCAGATTATTTCCTTCAGCCCATATTTAACTGCTGTCTTATCAACATCAAAGATATTCTTGACAACGGCACAGTAATGAACGGCAAACTTATAGAAAGTCCCAAGAGCTTTCAGGTTGCATGTACGGTCATGACTCAGGTTATAGCAGCCGTAGCCAGCAGCCAGTACGGCGGACAATCGGTTGATGTCAGACACTTAGGCAAATATCTCAGAAAATCATACGAGAAATTCAAGACAAAGATAACCGCAGAATTTGGCGACATGGTTTCCGAAGATGTTATAGAGAAGATGGTAAATGAGCGTCTTACCGATGAGCTTCGTTCCGGCGTACAGACCATTCAGTACCAGATTAACACACTAATGACTACCAACGGACAGTCACCATTTGTTACCCTCTTCTTAAATCTTGACAAGGATGATGAATATATCAAAGAGAATGCATTGATAATCGAGGAGATTCTTCGTCAGCGTCTTGAGGGTATCAAGAACGAGAAGGGCGTATATGTAACCCCTGCATTTCCAAAGCTCATTTATGTGCTTGATGAACATAACTGCCTTAAGGGTGGCGAATATGATTATATTACCGAGCTGGCTGTCAAATGTTCGGCTAAGCGTCTCTATCCCGACTACATTTCCGCTAAGAAAATGCGAGAGAACTATGAGGGCAATGTATTCTCATGTATGGGATGCAGAAGCTTCCTGACTCCATGGAAGGATGAAAACGGCGAGTACAAGTTCGAGGGACGTTTCAACCAGGGCGTTGTAAGCCTTAACCTTCCACAGATTGGTATTATCGCCCAGGGAGACGAGGAGAAATTCTGGGAACTTTTGGAGGAGCGACTTGATCTTTGCTATGAGGCGTTGATGTGCCGACACAATGCATTGATGGGAGTAACCTCAGATGTAAGCCCTATCCATTGGCAGTATGGTGCCATTGCCAGACTAAAGAAGGGCGAGACTATTGACAAACTTCTGATGAATGGATACTCAACTATCTCTCTCGGATACATTGGATTATACGAAGTTACTAAACTTATGAAAGGTGTGAGTCATACCACTCCTACAGGCTCTGAATTTGCACTGCGTGTTATGAACAGACTCCGCGCAGCAACGGATAAATGGAAGGCAGAGACAGGAATCGGCTTCGGACTATACGGAACTCCCGCAGAAAGTCTTTGCTACCGTTTTGCAAGAATTGATCTTGAGAGATTCGGAAGCATACCTGATGTTACGGATAAAGGTTACTACACCAATTCTTACCATGTAGATGTAAGAGAGAGCATTGATGCCTTCAGCAAATTCCGATTCGAGAGCCAGTTCCAGAAGATATCTTCCGGCGGTGCAATCTCCTATGTCGAGATACCGAACATGAGGAATAATCTTGATGCTTTGGCTGAGGTAGTACGCTTTATTTATGACAATATTCAATATGCGGAATTCAACACCAAGTCTGACTACTGTCACGAATGCGGTTATGATGGTGAGATTATGATAAATGATGACAATGAGTGGGAATGTCCTCAATGTGGTAATAAAGACCACTCTAAGATGAATGTCACAAGAAGGACCTGTGGATATCTCGGAGAGAATTTCTGGAATGTAGGTAAGACCAAAGAGATTAAAGCAAGAGTACTTCACCTTTGATAATTTAACTACGGTTAAATTTTGCATCCTTGAAAAGTTGACATTTACCCAACAGATGCAAAACCGAAGTCGATATTTTACAAATATACTCAGAACAGGAATTAACAGAAATTATGAATTACGGAACAATCAAAAAATACGACGTTGCCGACGGACCGGGTGTACGTGTCAGCCTGTTTGTCAGCGGCTGTACTCATCACTGTAAGGGCTGCTTCAATCCTGAGACTTGGGATTTCAATTTTGGAAAACCTTTTGACAGTGATGTTATCAACGAAATATTAGAAGCACTTCAACCAAGTTATATACGCGGATTTACACTACTTGGCGGTGAACCCTTTGAATACAAGAATCAATTAGGGGTACTACCCCTGTTAAAAGAGATTCGGACACGTTATCCCGATAAGGATATATGGTGCTACACCGGATATGATTTTGAGAAGGATCTACTTGGAGAGATGGCAAAACAGTGGCCTGAAACATACGAGATGTTATCTCTCATAGACATCCTAGTGGATGGTGAGTTTGTTGAGGCAAAGAAAGATCTTGCATTGAGATTTCGAGGTTCTTCTAACCAGCGAATCATAATGGTTCCAGAATCCTTAGAGCAGAACAAAGTGGTACTATGGGATGATACAAAGGATTTCTCTATTTATTGATCATTAGATATGCTGCTGTTTTATCGAATGTCAAAATTCACCTTTGACACCCATACCATTATATTTATCTAAAACGATAGAAATGAGGATCATCACATGCTAAGCGAAAATGTATCAGTTAAGAAGTTACGAGATACTGCAGTTATACCTACCTATGGTTCCGAGTATGCTGCAGGGGCAGATTTATATGCCTGTATAGATGAAATTGTTGAATTTGAACCCGGCGAGACTAAGATGATACCAACCGGTATTGCCATGGAGATTCCTGCCGGCTATGCCGGACTCATTTACGCAAGAAGCGGTCTTGCAACCAGGAAAGGGCTTGCGCCAGCCAACAAAGTCGGTGTTGTGGATGCCGATTACAGAGGCGAGATTATGGTGTCGCTGCATAACCACAGCACAGAAAAACAAGCAATTGAGCCTAATGAGCGAATTGCTCAACTTGTTATAACCCCATATCTCACTGCACATTTTGAAGAGAAGTCAGAGTTAAGTGACACAGTAAGAGGTACGGGCGGATTCGGTTCCACCGGAAGTAAGTAACAAAGGTGCTGCAGTTAATGCAGCACCTTTAATATTCTTCTTTAACCTTATCAGGTCAATAAGTTCCTCGATTATTAACCTTTGCAAATTAGATTAGTCCAATCAAGACTCTTCCTTCTTAGGCTTATTCTTCTTTTTCTTAATCTCTTCTATTGATAACACGTACTCAATTTCTCCCCGTCTTAATTCGTCAAGTTCCTCCGGAGGATTCTCTTTTAGTTCCAAAGCTTCTTCCTTAGTTATCAACGGGCGAAGCAACACCTTATGATGTTCCACGGGAATATATGAAACTTTCTTTTTATCAGAGATTGAGCGAAGACCATAATATAATATCTGTTCTCCATTCTTGGCTGCCAGCTTCGTAAGTTCCGCCACCTGACATACGCCCAATGTCTCACTGTAAATGATATCTTTTTTCTCAAACATTCCCGTCACCTCTTATGACTATCTCTCCATCAACCAAAATGCTGCAGAATATGGGGGCAGCTCACTACCGCCGCCAAAATCATGGGGTTGTCCTGTTATAAGGTCGGTCGCCATTCCGCATCCCGCATCGAAGTGTGCAGTATAAGGCTGATCTGAAGCATTTATTGCAACCAAAACTCTCTCACCATCGCAGGCACGTTCAAATATACACTGATGATTTGTCAGTACCACATTTCTGAAATTCCCGTAATTAAGAGCTTTACTTCCCTTTTTAGCCGCAGCTAATTTTGCTATGAATTCTGAAAGTTCATTGAATTCCGGCTTATCAAAACATGCACGAAGCGCCGGATCGCCCTCACTCTTGTTAGCCTTTGCGCCCCACTCACTTCCGTAATATACACAAGGAATTCCCGGCATTCCAAAGGAAAGCGCATAAATGAGAGGAAGATGTTTCTCGTTACTCAATATACTCGCGACTCTTGTAACATCATGATTGTCAACAAATGAAAGCAGATGTTTTCCCTTGTAAAGTGTCCACTGCTCCGGTCCAAACTGTCTGGCAAGGGAATGACAAATCTCGAACATATTCATGCTGTTAAAACTTGAATAAAGTCCCTTGTAGCACTCGTAGTTAGTAACCGAATGGCACATACTGTCATTCATCCACTGGTTATAATCTCCATGTAATGTCTCCCCGACAAGATAGAAATCATTTTTGAGTCCATCTGTATGTTGGCGAAGTCTTCTTAAGAAATCATGGTCAAGACAATATGCAACGTCAAGTCTCAAACCATCTATGTCAAACTCTTCAATCCATCCCTTTACAGCAGAGAAAATGTGCTGTATAACATCCTCATTTCGAAGATTCAATTTGACGAGATCAAAGTTGCCTTCCCATCCTTCGTACCAAAGTCCGTCATTGTAATTGGAATTACCCTCAAAACTTATATGAAACCAGTCTCTATAGGGAGAACCTTCTCTATTTCTCAGAACATCCTGAAATGCCCAGAAACCTCTGCCCACATGATTAAATACTCCGTCTAGTACGACTTTGATTCCTGCCTTGTGCAATTCGTCACATACCTTCTTGAAATCTTCATTAGTACCTAACCTGCAGTCGATCTTAGTATAATCTCTTGTATTGTATCCATGAGTATCGGATTCAAATACCGGAGAGAAATATATGGCATTGGCTCCCAATTTCTCAATATGAGGTATCCAGTCAATCACCTTCAAGATTCTCGATTGCTGATTACCGTCATTATCAAATGGAGCTCCGCAAAATCCCAACGGATAAATCTGATAAAATACACTTTCGTATGCCCACATGTCAAATGACCTCCTATATCCTGTTTATTAAAATATGAACACAAGTGCTTGCGTTATAACTTTCATAATTATACCACATATATGTAATTCAGGCAAATTAAAATTAATTCACTTAATCAAGTTAGAAAAGCCCCGGAGATAATCTCCGAGGCCTGTCATTACAATCAAATCTTTCCATGGGGTACTAGGGTTCAATCTTTCCATAGGCTTTACCAAGTTCCAAGGTCTTTCCCTTATATTGAGCCAGCTCGCTTACTGATACCACCTGATATCCCTGCTCCTTGAGTTTTGGAAGAAGCAGTTCCACCGCTTCAGCCGTTGAATCATATATGTCGTGCATAAGTATTATATCGCCATCTTTAACATCGGATAACACTTTATCACAAACCATCTGGGCATTTCTACTGTCCCAATCCTCCGAATCCACATCCCACAGAATTACCGGCTTATCTAATATAGACATAACCTTATCATCATACGCTCCGTAAGGAGGTCGGATAACAGTGGTCACCTCTCCGGTAGCTTTACTTACAGATTCATTAACAAAACTAATCTGCTGTTCAATATCTCCCTCTGACAATTCAGTCAGATTCTTGTGATCCTTTGTGTGGTTACCTATCTCACACCCATTAGCTATTATAGCCTGAAGCAATTCCGGAAACTGTTCCGTCTGCCTTCCCACAACAAAAAATGTGGCATGCGAATAATTGGCAGAAAGCGCATTAAGAATACGCTCCGTGGAATGAGCCGCAGGGCCGTCATCAAAAGTAAATGCCACCATAGGTGCAGTTGGATCTATCTCCTCCGGGTTAGTTTCTCCAATCTTTCTATATCTGTACATAGTAAGGAATTTACCAACTCCTGCACTAATGTCCTTGACTTCATCATCCCTCGCTACACCTTTGTTAATAGTTTCCTTGTGTGTTAAAGTGTAATACCACTGCCTGAATCTGCTGCCCGGTGCCGCTTGAGATACCAGAATACATATAACACTTGCAACCAAAATAAAACCTGCAAAGAACAGTTTGTTATATGCAAGATACTCCCTAATATAGTATATACCGTCCGCAACTCTGTACTCACTTGAATGTGTTCTTTTATAGCTTCTGTTGCGCCTTCTGTTATATCTTCTTTTTCTGCTATAATTGATTCTTTTTACTAATCTTCTTGCGTTCCTTCTGAATTTTTTCTTTAATCTATTAATACTCATTATCTGATTATCAGTCCTTTATCATTATGTCATTCATCCATGTATCATTTTGTCAGTATATAATCTTCTTATAATTTTCCTGTTTTAATTATGTAAACTTCTTATATTCCTTAGTATATCACACTTTTATAAAAAATCTATACCCAATAAAACAAAATTTTCTTAAGATTATATTAATTATCAATACAATTTCTCTTTTCACAGCTAAAGCACAAATATTCCTTATGGAAGATTAATTATTAAGGTATCGTAACCCTGTCTTTGTAAGGTTTTTTCCAATTCTCTTGCACTGTCAATATCCTCTTCACTGCCTGCCACAACTGCGTAAAACGGACGGCGATTCATAACAGACACGTCATATCCCTTATCCTCTAATTCCATTGCCTGATATAGAGCATTTTCATATCTGGTATATAATCCAACCTGCACCCCAAAGCGCTTCTCAGAGGGCAGTCTATTACCTTTAAATCTTTCCTTTGTGGCAGTGTCGTTATCGTTTAACGACATATCCCCGTCAATATTATTATCATCCAAATACATACTTCCGGCACTGTCATTTTCTCCTAAATACATATCTCCGTCACTATCATTTTCTCCCACTGTCTCCTCGATGGCTCTTGCAATGGCATCGGCAATATCATCAAACTTCTCGTCAAAAAGAACATTGTCTGCATCTGTATTGATGAAGCCGGTTTCAATAAGAACGGCAGGCATTTTTGTTCTCTTTAACACTACCAGATTAGTTCTTATCGGTACGCCAAGATCAGCAAAACCCACCTTGCCAAGTTCATAATTGATATTTCTTGCAAGTTCTCCCTTGATGCCCTCATCAGCATATATCAAGGTCTGAACACCGCTGTAAGTATTGCGTTCCGGACTGGCATTTCGATGAAATGATACAAAATAGTCACCATTGCTCTCATTTGCTATACGCGCCTTATCAATCGGACGTTGATATACATCCGTAGTTCTGGTATATAAAACCGGAAAACCATCTGCCTCTAACCTGTTGCCTACAGCCATTGCAAGTCTTAAATTATCATCCTTCTCCAGCCTTCCGTTATCCGAAGCCCCATTATCAAATCCACCATGTCCTGCATCTATTATTATTGTGGGATTAGCCACTTTCCCACCTCCAATGTTTCTCAAATATATTATATTCAAAAAAACGACAGGTGTGAGTCACCTGCCGCTTATGACTATTCTTCAGTATTGGTGAAATGAACGCTTTGCGCTCTTCGTTTTCTGCTTTGCCATAATAAAAATCTATTATACTTTTTATAGTTTTATTTATTCTCTCACATATACTCACCGCCATGCTCCTTAAGCCATTTTCTTCTCTTTTCATAGTCCGGTATTATACTCTCCACCCACTCCCAGAATTTCTTAGAATGGTTCATTTCGTGTAAATGACAAAGCTCATGCACCACAACATAATCCTGAATCTCCTCGGGCATTAATATAAGACGCCAGCTATAGGATATCGTTCCCTTACTGCTGCAGCTTGCCCAACGGGTTCTTTGATCTCCTATTCTAATTCTCTTGTAATCCACATTTAATTTCATCTTAAAAAAGTCTGTCTTTGCCGTCAACATCCGTCTCGCCTTTTCACGAAGTTTGACCTCTTCATACTCCGAATACTCTACACGTTTTGATGACATTTCCTGCATTCTTTTCGCCTGCTTGTACAGCCAGAACCTTCTCTGATTAACGAACCTTACTATCTCACGTTCAGACATTCTAAGGGGTGCTTTGATACTAAGATTTATATCTTCTGTTATGGTAAGTGCAAGTGTTTTTCTGCTGCTTCTTACAAACTCTATCGGCAGGTCAATATCTTCTATCACAAGATGCTCTATCATTTTCTTCCTCGTCTTTATCTGTTTCCAATCCCACAGATTACTGTATTATTCTATACTGTATTTTATAATCAATATTATAAATGGGACAAAAACATTCTCGCTATTTGTTCATGTTTTATAAGTCATAAGATAAATATATACACTTGTATATAAACATACTCATTTTTATCTTTTGATACTTGTACCATATTATACTATATTATATAATAATGAGCAAAGATGTTGAACTTAGACCTTAACCATAAAGAGATGCTTATCCTTGAACTATTATGAACTATAACAAGTCTATATCAAATTAAGATATACAAATTGCCGACAGAAGAACGTACCGATTTATCATAATATGGAGAGAATTAAACAATGAAAAAGAAAGAATTATTGTGTACTCTTAAAAAGCTGATATTTATCATCGGTATTGTAACCTGTCTCATCCCTACTTGTGTCAGGGCAGACAGCACAGAGAATTCCGTTTCTACAGCCGACGAGTTTTTCACCGCTTTAAGCCATCAGATATTAGAGCACAAATCGCAACAACTGTATTACCTTTCATCAGAGGAGCTCAAGCAGCAGATAACTGTAAGTCAGAACATTGAAGAACCCTTCCTTTACCACTATAACCCCAAAGAACCTTTGGCCTCAGGTTGTTACACATATCTGACCATACACGATTTTCACATGTCCTGGTTTCTCAGCAGAAGCCGTACCCTTAATGTACAGATGAACTTCTTTGTTCCTAAGGATACCATGCAGGAATACTTTAAGGAAATGCAGCAGCTCGCCAACGAACTTCGCGGAGAAAATGATTACGAAAGTGTCAAAGCAGTACATGACTATATTATCCGTCGTGTAGAATATGACTATAATAATGTCAGCACGAACTATACCGACATAGAAGGCTTTAGGGAAAATAGAATGGTTTGTCAGGGGTATAGTATGGCAAGCTATGTTCTTCTCTCATACATGGGTATTCCTACCCGTATAGTAATCGGGAAAGCCGGAGACGACAATAAGCGTGAGAATCACGCCTGGAATGTTGTACAGATAGACGGTAAATGGTACAACTATGATGCCACCTGGGATGACTTGGGTGGCAACGACGTAGGCTATAATTATTTTCTTAAAGGACGGAATGACTTCCCAAATCATTATCCTGAGGGTCTTTATAACAGTAGTGAATTTCTCAATTCGATTTCCGAGGAGTCTTATAATACTCCAACAACATTGACGAATAATCTCCTGCATATATTATTAATAGTCAGCTTTATTATTATCTTAGTTATAGTAATATCTATAGTTATGAAATCAAGAGTTTCGGTATCATACGGTTCGTCTGTCGTAGGTACAGTAATCGAGGATGATTTTGATGACACTAACATTAACAGCACACAATTTTAACCATGGTTAATTTCATTCATTATTATTTGGAATATAACAGCCATCTATCACTCCAGATAATTTACGTAAAGTTCAGTTCATATATCTCAGCGCTTCTATCGGTGTTTTGTTTGCCGCCTTATAAGCGGGATAAATGCCAAAGACTACTCCGATAAATGCTGAAAATCCCATGGCAATTATCATAACATCAGCAGACATATTAGCAGATATCGAATCCACATATTGGTTAATTCCAACAACCGTTAGTGCCGATAGTCCTATTCCCACAAGACATCCAATTATACTTATAAGTAAAGCCTCAATTAGAAATTGCATTAGTATCATATTCTTTTTTGCACCTATGGCCTTTCTTATCCCGATTTCTCTTGTTCTCTCTGTTACAGACACCAACATTATATTCATAATACCTATGCCACCCACAAGAAGTGATATAGCAGCTATTCCGCCAAGCATCCACTTCATGGTATCATTTACACTACTCATGGTTTCCATTATAGTTGAAGAATTTGTAACGGAAAATGCATCCGAATCATAAGAAAATCGTTGATACAGAAATCCGGTAATCTCATTTTCTACTTGGTCCATACTTTCTTCGTCAGCAGAAGAAATATAGAAGCTGGTTACATTTCTGCTACTGCCTGTAATTTTACTCAATGCGGTTATTGGCACATACGCTTCTAATCTATCTGAGATATTCCCCGTGGTACTCTCGTCTTCCTTCAAAACACCGATTACGGTAAAATGATAACCGTTCAAAGACATAGTTTCCCCCACAACATGTGTCTGCCCGAACAGTTCTTCAGCAGCAGTCTGATTAATCACTGCAACAAAGGTACTGCCGTCCACATCCGCATTTTTGATAAATCTACCACTATCAAGAGTCAGCCCCTTTATATCGTAGTATGAACCTGTAGTTCCGTATAGGGTTATACTCTCGCTATTTCTCTCAAACTTTGCAGTATTATTTTCTGATGTAAACGCTGCCACATATTTTACGGAATCCAAATCCTCCAACTCCTCTACTTCCTCAAGACTTAACGGGTTATCTTTATCGTCTTTGATGTTAACTGCAAGAAGATTAGTGCCAATGCTTGCTATTGAGTCTGTGACATTCTTTGTAGCACCATTTACTATAGACACAAGTACCACAAGAGACATGACACCTATTATCATTCCAAGCATGGTAAGAAATGACCGCATTTTATTTGCCAGTATTGAATCCATTGCCATCTTAATCGATTGTAGTATCATTGCCTTCACACTCCTCTTAATAATTGTCTCTCATGCTGACACTAATTACTCTTACCGCTTCCCGATGGCCGCTCTCCGTTTCCGCCTGAAGGGCGCTCCCCACCATTACTTCCTGACGGCCGCTCTCCGCCCATTTTCATGCTGCCGGAACCGTTCATTCCTGATATTCCCATGCCATTCATCCCATTATGACCTGACTTACTGTCTGAGCTTTCACTTTCCTGCATAATGTAATAAACCAAGTCACCTTCCGAAAGACCTTCTTTTATCTCTACATTGTTTGCATCTGACATTCCAAGAGTAACCTCTGTTTTTCCTGTAAGTTCTCCTGTTTTCTCATCATAACCGGTATATACATAACTGCTTCTGCCCTCGTCTGATACTGCCACAAGGGGTACTGTCATAACATCAGAGGCCTCTTCAACAATGACAGCAACAGACGCATTCATTCCAGACAGCATTTCATCTGTTTTATCAAATGTGATTTCAACAGAATATTGCGCTGTTTTGTCACTTGAATTGGTAGTTCCACATACCGTCGTTATGGTTCCTTCATAAGTCTCATTTTCAACAGCATCCAATGTCACTTCTGCCGAAAGTCCTTCTTTCATTGAAAGAATATCAAGTTCATCCACATTCATAGTAACCAGCATCTTATCACCGCCTGCGATAGTAAATGCACTAACAGTACTTACAACTGAAGTATCGTTTGAACTTCCTCCGGAAGAACTGCTGCTTGAACTGCTGCTCTTTCCCGAAGAACCGGAAGAACTGCTTCCTGTGCTGCTACTCTTTCCCGAAGAACCGGAAGAACTGCTTCCTGTGCTGCTGCTCTTTCCTGAAGAACTGTCTACTGAGCTGCTCTTACTTGTAGAATTCGTCGTACTGTCTGCCGAACTGCTCTTGCCTGTAGAATCTGTTGTACTGTCTGCCAAACTGCTCTTGCCTGCGGAACTTGTCGAACTACTTTCCGAATCACTACCCTCAACAGAAGAATCTGAAGCCTCTTCTGTAACCTTTATCTCAACACTCTCACTAGCCTTCTCAGAATCGGTCGTCTTATACCTTACATACCATGTTCCTTTTGACACCTCGGTATATTCATCGGTACACTCTGTCCAGACCTCCGCATCCTCTTTGTCAGCATATTCCATATCCTTTGTTGTTCCTTCAATTCTTCCCGCACCCGCTTTAAGTTCTTTCAAAATTTGTATTCTATCTGCAGATGCTCCGGAATTATCTGCTGTGCCATAGCTATATTCCAAGGAAGAATTATCAGATACAACACTTCCGCTATCATCACATGTCCCCTGTGACAGATATGTCATGGTGACTGCTTCTATTGTATTAATCGAACCCTCAACATCAGTCACATCTTTGCTGTTGTCTGACGAACTGTCATTACTCGTCACATCCGTACCCTCCGATGAGCTATCTTTACCTGAGGATTTACTATTATCTGTGATATTTATTGCTGCAACCACGCCATCGGTCGCTGCAACCACACCACCATTTTTCTTTATGGAAAGAAGTATTTCCAAAATTGAAACCAATTCTTCCCTGTCCTTTATTGCCTGAAGATAATCCCCGGACTGTGCCTCTGACTCTATTGTCAACACCTTTGTAGTAGAACTGACAGTATCTCCTTCTGATACATTGATTCCTGAAACAACACCATCACTTCCTATCACTTTAATTGTTTCGCTTCCGTTTTTTATAAGTAACAGTGCTCCATTTTCAATCATGACATCAGCTATATCGTCACCCGATTTTACATATACTTTCTCAACCGTTCCGGAAACATCAGCAGTAATATACTTTGTCGTCGTACTGCTCTGTTCAGATGTGATCGTGCTATCAAGGTCACTGATTGCCTCCTTCACATCATAGATACAAACGTCAAGTGATGTCTCATCCACCGTTGCCAGCAATGTACCTTTTTTAACATTTTCGCCTTCACTTACAAGAATCTCGCTCATTTCAAGGTCAGCCGGCACAACAATATCTGTGGAATCCGCATAAGAAATGGTCCCTGTTCCGGATACGCTTTCCTTAATGGTGCCTGTCTTGACAGTCGCACTTATCGCTTTGCTCTCCTTTGCATTACTTTTGTTTTTTTTATTAATTGTAATACCTGCCGTAGTAACAACCAGACAAAGGACAAGCGCCAAAGCAATTACTTTTTTTCTTCTTTTTTTGTTTTTATCATTTTCTCTATTCATATATTCTCTAATCTTCATAACGCTTCCTCCTTACTTAATTTTCTCCTACTTTATCAGTCAATTCTTAAATAAACCTTGAAAATATTTGAAGTATTTTTGTTTTTTCAACATTACTTTAAGATTTCAATTGTATTATCTGAACATAAGCTGCGGGAAATGTAAAAACGAATTATTGTTTTTCGATAGTTATTACTTTATAATTACATTTAATCGTACTAAAAAACGACAAAGATCGGAGGGATCATTTATGCGACTATTATTGGTAGAAGACGAAGAAGGTTTTGCAGAAGCTCTTTGCACCTCCTTGAAAATGGAGCACTACATCGTAGACTGGGCAGCAGATGGTGAAGAAGGCTTGGATCTTGCCCTCGATGATGTATATGACGCCATAATTCTTGATATTATGCTTCCAAAAATGAATGGACTTGAGATATTAAAGGAGGTTCGAAAACAGGGCATTCATACTCCTGTGCTAATGCTTACTGCTAAGTCAGAGTTAAATGATAAGATAACCGGACTTGATATGGGCGCTGACGATTACCTCACAAAGCCTTTCCACCGCGAGGAGCTATATGCCAGATTGCGTGCACTAACAAGGCGCCAGACAACCGATTCGAATGCTCCGACAGAAATTGCATTTGGTGATATCTATATGTTGCAGGGCGGCAATGAATTATTCTGTAGAACAACAGGAAACAGCATGGTCCTTAACGGCAAAGAATACCAGCTTATGGAATATCTATTGAGAAACGGCGGGCAGATAATAAGCCGGGAACAGATAATTGAAAAGGTATGGGGATATGATACAGATGCAGAATATAATAATGTTGAAGTCTACATTTCATTTCTGCGCAAGAAACTTGGTTTTCTCAAATCAGAAACCTCTATACAGACAGTCCGCAAATTAGGTTACAAGTTACAGTAAACTGCAAGAAAGGATACATCATCATGACAAAACAATTACGAATTCGAATAATGATAATCTTATTTCTTCTTTTGAGTGCAACCTTCACCGCTATTATTGTTGCTATCAACTTTGGACTTAATAAGGGAAATCGCAATTTTGCAAATGACAGCCTTCAATTTCTTTTGCAACGAGAGAGCCGCCCTCCTGATATGTCGGAGCCTGCTCCCGGTGACAACGCAACTGACAATCCCAGTGACAAAGAATCTGAAAATATTTCTGAATCAGATGCAACAACTACAAACCCTGATACCAACGGTCAATCAGATGCCGCAACTACAAACCCTGATGCCAACGGTCAATCGGATGCTGCCCGGAAAAACTTTGAAAACACATCTCCTCCTGAAAAACCTGACAGCGCCATCTCCCGTATACCCGACCGTCACAATGAGATTGCGACATCACACTATATATTAGTGAAATTAGACAAAAGCAAAAAAATTCAATCTATAGCTAATACCTTATCTGACAGTTATTCAGACGAAGATATTACCAATTACTGCAATCAAATACTTTCAGCAGGTAAAAAAGAAGGTATCCTTGAGCAGCTTAGATACATGGTACGGGAAAATAAGGATAATATTCTTATTGCATTTATTGATCACTCATCCGCTGTAGAATCAGGAAAGAATCTTCGTATTATTTCCATCATTTCAACCATTTTTGCCATTGCATTTTTTGCTCTGCTCTCCTATATCCTATCCGGCTGGATGGTAAAACCCGTAGAAGACGCATTTACCAAACAGAAACAGTTCATCTCTGATGCCAGTCATGAACTTAAGACCCCCATTACGGTCATCCTTTCCAACAGTGAACTATTAGAGGATCAGATAGGTGAGAACCGACAGCTTTCATATATCAAAAAAGAGTGTGATCAAATGCATTATCTCGTCACCTCACTGCTTACATTGACAAGGCTTGAACAAACTCCATACAAAGACGTGGAAAAAAATGATTTTTGCATAAGTGATACTGTATTGGAACGCATACTTCCCTTGGAAAGTGTTGCATTTGAAAAAGGGATTACAATGAACTATGACAATGTGACCCCGGAGCTCCATTTATATGGTGTTAAAGAACAGATCGGTCAGGTTGCCGCCATATTAATCGATAACGCAATAACCCATACCGACAAAGGTGGAACAATAACTATCGCACTATGGAAGACCTCAAACCACATGAACCTAACTGTGGCAAACACCGGAAAGGAAATTCCCATAGAAGAACGCGAACGGTTATTTGAACGCTTCTATCGCGCAGACGAATCAAGACATCGTGCAAGCGGTCATTTCGGTCTCGGTCTTTCTATCGCCAAGACTATCGTTACCAATCACAAAGGTAAGATAAGTGTAGATTGTGCCGAAGGAACGACCACCTTCACGGTAAGACTCCATATATAAATCGAGTAGGAGGAATTTCTCATAAGTGAGAAATTCCGACCTCTCACACCACCGTGCGTACCGTTCGGTACA
Source organism: Lachnospiraceae bacterium (assembly GCA_017469275.1). GTDB lineage: Bacteria > Bacillota > Clostridia > Lachnospirales > Lachnospiraceae > CAG-590. The sequence continues at coordinate 15,223 of JAFUGT010000008.1, read as the reverse complement.
CGGCGGTTCAATCAACTTAACAAGTGACACACCTTTCGGTGTAGTAATCTAGCATTGAGACTAATCCAAATTTGGTTAGTCTTTCTTTTGTTACTGCATAATTCATTGCTCCTCGTTGACAGATATATGCAATCCTCGCACCCGAGTATGCTGTTGACCATGCGTAACCTTTACTTATTCCTAGTTTAATTAGGTTCTTTGCTCTCATTTGTGGAGTTTTCCAATGCTTCCAAATACACATGCGAAGTCTGTATCTGATGTTTCCATCAAGCGTTCTGCAAAGAGTTTTCATACTTCCTATCTTGAAGTAATTAATCCACCCTCTAATGAGTTGATTTAATTTCTCAACTTTATAGCTGTTGCTAACGCCCCAACTACGACAGGTGAGTACTTTCATTCTTTTCTTGAACTTCTCTACTGATTTAGCATGTGGTTTTGCTTTGAACTGATGAGCTCTGATATCAAAGTAGAACCCGAATCCAAGGTACTTGAGCCCGCCTGGTCTGTCTACTTTACTCTTTGTCATGTTGACCTTGAGCCCCAGTTTCTCTTCGATGAATCGACAGATGTTTCTCATGACTCTGTTAGCAGACATTTCACTTCTGACCATAATAATACAGTCATCAGCATATCGTACAAAGTTCAGCCCTCTCTTTTCCATTTCCTTATCCAGTTCATTGAGCATGATGTTTGCCAATAGCGGCGAGAGGTTTCCACCTTGCGGCGTTCCTACTACAGAGTCCTCATATTCATCATCTATCATGATCCCACTGACTAGGTATTTTCGAACTATAGAGATGACATCTCCATCTTTGATAGTTCTGCCAATGATTGTCATAAGCTTGTCGTGATTTACTGTGTCAAAGAACTTTTCTAGGTCAATGTCTACAATCCATTCGTTACCATCATTCATCATGTCTAATGCCATTAGGATTGCCTGTTGTGCACATCTATTAGGTCTAAATCCGTAACTATGTTCATGGAATTGTTCCTCGTAGATTGGTGTTAACACCTGTGCTATGGCTTGCTGTATGAATCTGTCTGTTACCGTTGGCACTCCTAGGTTTCTAACACCACCATCAGGCTTTGGTATCTCCACTCTTCGTACTGGCTGAGGTTTGTATTTCCTTGTCCTCAACTGCTCCTTGATGTTCTCGCCGTTCTTTTCAAGATACTCTTTGAGTTCTGTGTACTTCATTCCGTCCACTCCCTCTGCACCTTTGTTTCGTACGACTTGCAGATATGCTCTGTTGAGATTATCTCTAGATAGTATCTGTTCCATTAGACTACTTGTGTCCATGCGTTCTTTCCTTTCCGTCTCGCTTGATTTGACCATCTTTTACCCGATTGGTTACGGCAGGTGTTGTCATCTCTGCAATACGAGACATACTCAAACTTATTGATTGTTCACCCCTTCGCTCCATCTCCATTACAGAGACTTCTTCACTACTATGGGTTCGGCTGACTTCTCACAGTTCGTTGTTACTAGGCTAATGAAACCTCTATGAGACCTCCACGCTTAAGGTGCACGCTCCTTCCTCTCATCTATCCGCCACATTTACTCGTACTTCCAGCAACTTTTGGACTTCATCTCTTTTAGCAGACTTATCCGTATTTCCGAGCCTTATATGTGATTTCTGTTCGTCGGACCAAGAGTTTGCCTACAACTTCCTTCAGATTCCACCTCACGATGGACACCCTTGTTGTTCAGCTATACACTTCCTCGTTGCCTAGGCGTGTTCGGGACTTTCACCCGTTAGAGCGCGCCCATGGCGCGCAAACTAAAAATACACCGGATATTAATTATCCGGTGTACTTTTATTATATGATATCATTCACGCTACATTATCAGCCATTAATATTATGTCTCTACTTTCTCTCATCCATAGGTATGTATGGTTGATTCTTCTTGACTGCTTTGTAAGCAGGACGGATAATTTTGCCCTGATTAATGAGCTCCTCTATTCTATGAGCACTCCAACCTGCCATTCTCGCAACAGCAAACAAAGGAGTAAACAATTCCATAGGAAGACCAAGCATCTGATATACAAAGCCTGAATAGAAGTCCACATTGGCACTAACACCCTTATATATCTTACGCTCTTCTGCGATAACAATAGGTGCAAGACGCTCTACATTTTCATATAACTGATATTCTTTCTCCAAGCCCTTCTCAATAGAAAGCTTCTCTACAAAGCCTTTGAACACTTTTGCTCTTGGATCTGAGATAGAATAAACCGCATGCCCCATACCATATATAAGACCGGCATGATCAAATGCTTCTTTGTGCAGGAGCTTCTTAAGGTACTCCTTAATCTCATCTTCATCGTTCCAATCCCTTACGGCTTCCTTCATCTCAGCAAACATCTTGGTAACTTTGATATTTGCGCCTCCATGCTTAGGTCCCTTAAGGGAGCCCAATGACGCTGCCATAGATGAGTATGTATCTGTTCCTGATGATGTAACAACATGTGTGGTAAATGTTGAGTTATTACCACCACCATGCTCGGCGTGAAGAACAAGAGCAAGGTCAAGTATTCTCGCTTCAAGTTCAGTATACTTACTATCCGGTCTAAGCAGATACAATATATTCTCTGCAGTAGAGAGATTACTCTGCGGAGTATGTATGAACAAACTGTTACCATCGTGATAGTGGCTGTATGCCTGATATCCGTATACTGATAACAGGGGCACAACTGAAATTAACTGTAAACATTGTCTTAACACATTCGGTATTGATGTGTCATCAGCCTTCTCATCATACGCATACAGAGTAAGAATACTTCTCTGCAATGTATTCATCATATCCTTACTTGGTGCCTTAAGGATTATATCTCTTACAAAATGTGTAGGAAGGGATGTTCTGTAATCTCCTAAAATATCCTTAATGATATCCAGTTCTTCTCTATTAGGTAATTTCCCGAATAAAAGAAGATATACTGTCTCTTCATAACCGAAGCGCTTCTCCTCCATAAATCCGGCAACGATATCCTCTACATTAACTCCTTGATAATATAACTGACCTTCACAGGGAATCATATCGTTATCTTCAACCGTGTATGACTGAATCTTTGATACATCTGTAAGACCGGTAAGAACTCCTCGGCCATCTATATCACGAAGTCCTCTTTTAACTTCATATTTTGTATAAAGTTCCGGATCAATCTTCAAATTCTCCAAACAGAGTTCGGACAAATCCTGTATCTCCTTCGATACTCTTGCAAATGAATTGATTCTCTCATCGTGGTTGTTATCCATCACAATCACCCTTTCTATTTCAACATACTAAAAAAACCAATATTGAGTATACCACAAATTAATTATTTTTCCTATTTTTTTTATTATTATTCATAAAATGTTAACAAAACGTTACTATTCACAGTAGATATAAGTTAAGATATATGCTTTAACATGCTTGCATGATTAAACACATATCTTAACTTATATCGAAACTGTAAAGCAGGAACTCCACATACAGCCACAAATAAAGCAACGAAGTTGCGACATATGCGTAAGCAGATGATTTGCGGCTTGTATATGTGGAGTACTGTGAGTAGTAACAACAAAACCTCTAGAAATTAGTAGGATTACCTAATTCCCAGAGGTATAAACATTTATATCTGTATATCAGATCTTAACTTATTTAACATTAAGTTAAACATTTATCTCCGCAGTCATTCCAAGTAATCCGCTGTTAGCGTCAAGTACAGGTTTAACCACCTCATTTATAAATTCCTCTGTCTGCCATGGTGCTCTTCCCACGAAATTCTTAGGATCAAGTATTTCCTCAATCATTTCCTTTGTCATTCCAAATGCAGGGTCATTGGCAATTCTGTCGACGAGATCATTCTCTTTACCCTCTTTCTTGACAACCGCTCCGGCTGCCATGGAATGTTCTCTAATCTTCTCATGAAGTTCCTGACGATTACCACCTCGCTTAACCGCGTCCATCATGATATTCTCTGTCGCCATAAATGGTATCTCTTTCATAAATCTCTGATAAATTACCTTATCATATACTACAAGTCCATCTACAACATTGAGATAAAGATCTAAAATTCCATCAATTGCCAGAAATGCTTCCGGTACCGAAATTCTCTTGTTAGCCGAGTCATCAAGTGTTCTCTCAAACCACTGAGTTGCCGCTGTGATTGATGGATTAAGAGCGTCAACCATCACGTAATTGGCAAGAGAAGCTATTCTCTCGGAACGCATAGGATTTCTCTTATATGCCATAGCCGATGAACCAATCTGATTTTTCTCAAAAGGTTCCTCAATTTCCTTAAGATGCTGTAACAATCTGATATCATTCGAGAACTTATGTGCGCTCTGTGCAATTCCGGCAAGTACGTTCAATACTCTTGTATCTACTTTTCTTGAATATGTCTGTCCTGAGACCGGATAACACTCAGAAAATCCCATCTTCTCAGCAATCATTCCATCGATTTTTCTAACCGTCTCATGATCCCCATCAAACAATTCAAGAAAGCTTGCCTGTGTTCCCGTTGTACCCTTACAGCCAAGAAGTTTCTGCTGGCTTATCATATATTCAAGATCAGACAGATCCAACATCAATTCTTCTATCCACAAAGTTGCACGTTTTCCAACGGTAGTAGGCTGTGCAGGCTGAAAATGAGTAAATGCCAAGGTAGGCAGATCCTTATACTCCATCGCAAACTTTGATAATTCATTAATAACATTGAGCAATTTCTTTCTCACAAGCTTCATGGCTTCAGTCATTATAATAATATCGGTATTGTCACCAACATAACAGCTTGTCGCTCCGAGATGAATGATTCCCGCTGCTGCCGGACACTGCTTACCATAAGCATACACATGGCTCATAACATCATGTCGCACAAGTTTCTCTCTCTTTTTAGCCACGTCATAATTGATATCTTCTGCAAAAGCCTTTAGCTCTTCAATCTGTTCATCAGTAATTACCGGCTTACCATTTTCCGAAAGCCCTAATTCTTTCTCTGTCTCAGCAAGAGCTATCCATAGCTTTCTCCATGTTTTAAACTTCATATCCGGAGAAAAAATATATTGCATCTCCTTACTTGCATAACGTTCTGATAATGGACTTACATATTTATCTTTCATGATTCCTCCTAGTGTATATAATTCTGGTCAAGATGTCTTCTTCCTCGTGTCAAATACATTCCAAAGTACATCTCAACATATTTCTACAGTGAATAGTAACTGTTTATCAAAGAAAAGTCAATCAAAACACATTTTTATTTGTTATTTTGTGTTTTGTATGTTACAATACAAATGGTTGAAATGTGTTTACGATTTTTGAGATTAATAATAGATGGAGGGTATGAAATATGTACGAGAAAAGACGCTATAAAAGATTACCTATACAATTGAACCTTGAAGTTTCGCAATTGTTCAAGCAGGACAATGATATCATTCCGGATCTTAATGCAGAAATTCATGTATTTGACATCAATCAGGCCGGTATCGGATTTACAACAACCGCCCATCTTCCCGAAGGATATTATTTCAATGCAACAATCGTGTTAGAATCATCAGAACAGAAGATTTTAACCGTAGTTAAAATCCTTAACGTAAGTGAGCTTGAGGATGGCAGTTATCGATATGGCTGCGAGTTCGTCGGACTTGCGGGAATATTTAATTATGTGTTTGAAGATTATGCCAAGATGCTTGACGATCAGGAACAGGAACAATAATAATTTAAAGGAGATGCAGCGCATCTCCTTTTTGATATCTATTATTTAGGTAATTGCCAAATACAAGATATGGTATATCTCGTTACATGTATTCCACTAATGCCTGTATGGATATATGCTTTGTCGACTTTTTATCCCCAGACGTATCTCCTCTTCCAATTTCTTTTTGTATGCTCCGGATAGAACTCCCTTTCCTGTAATATTAATATCCGCTTCCCCATTATAATTAAAGGAATTAAGCCAGTCGCATTTTCCGAAGCCTATCATACTCTGACCATAATTATTATATCCCGCATCAAAGCCTACTCTGTTATATACCCCAACATACTGCAATGATAAATACTGGGGATCTATATCCTCGGGAATATATCCCTTGAGTTCGTATGTACCTGTTTTCAATTCATCTTTGAACATCAATGAAACCGTATAGGAATTACCCTGGCTGTTTTTATACACAAGATATATAGAATTAATGCCAATCCCATCTTCTACCTCAACCTCATAGGTAGCCATTCCGGGAGATGTCCCGTCAAATTCTTTGAGTTTGATCGCATTTAATTTGGGAGAAACATAATAGTTATGTTTTATTGCCTCAGTAGTCGCTCCATATTGTCTGGCGTGTTTGCCCTCATACACATCTCCGTTCTTATCTTTCAATCCGTAGTACGCAACTATAGCATTTACATCCGCCACAGCTAACTTATGTATCCCTTCATCATTGCGAATATAATTCCAATCCATTGGACTATCCATAAAGCAATGCTCCACTAACAGTGAAGGAATACCGTTATTATAGGAATGCCTCAAAACCCCGTAATAATCATCAAAACTGCCGTCACCACGACGACCACCCATCTGGGTAACTCTTGCAAAGGTGCCTGCATTGTCTAATCCTATCGCCTCAAACTCTCCGAGAAAATAATCAGCAAATTCTCTTAATTCTTTTCTTCTTCCTTCTCCTGTACTTATATATACAGAAGCACCATGACTTTTGTGGGATACACTGGCATTGCAATGAAGGCTTATGAACATATCTGCTCCCGCCTGAACCGCTCTGTCCACCCTTTCCTTAAGACTTACCTGCTCATCCCCATCTCTTGTTAAAACAACCTTTACATTATTGTATTCTTCCAATCTTTCCTTAACATATCGTGCAATCTTAAGGTTAACATCCTTTTCCACTTCTCCGTAGTAATTAGCTCCATCCTCTTCACCACCGTGTCCCGGATCTAAAGCTAAAATAAGTTCACCGTTAATCTCTGATGCTCTGCTTTGCATTGGGCTGACCAATTCTATTAATCCCGTCATCATAATTATAATCACCAACCTAAGCCTACTCATAATTTTTTGCTCCCATTTATTCTCTTTATAACCTATACCACAAATCACACAAATATACAATAAAACTGCCACATTACTAATCCCTTAATCGTAATATGGCAGTTCCTTATCATTAATGTCCAGTGTTTTCCAAATATTATGATATTTTGCAGCGCACAATGTCCAGTAGACATTGATTCTGCGCGAACCGAAGTGGAACGGAGAAATCCTCACGAAGCCGATAATCAACGTGATTTATTATCTTGTAGTAACCTTTTTTACACCAGACCAATCAGACGTAATCTTAGAGCCATCAATCTTCTTATAAGTACGTATCCGCACATAATATGTTGTGTTCTTCTTTAATTTTTTAACCCATATCTTTGTAGCCGACTTAGAAGCCTTAACAGTTCTTGCTATCTTCTTAAAATTCTTTGTCTTACTGAGTTGAATCTCATAACCATCAATAGACTTAATCTTCTTCCATGTAACCCGAATCTTCTTACGGTCTGCTTTAACCTTGGTTATCTTTGAGTGCGCTAACTTCACTTCATATTCGTTCGCAGTCTCGACATTATCATTTACCGAATTGTATGCTACATCGCCTATTGAATTACCTGTTGAATTATCTGCTGCATTGTCGACTATGTCCATTGTTAATGCATCAGTTTTATCTGCTTCTGTATTCCCAACTTCTGTACTGATGGTGTCCTCAATTGCTGCATCAGCATTCTTTTTCTCAATATTAGATGTTTCCGTATTCTCTGATTTTGTATCAGTCGCTTGTTCATCTGTTGTCTCTTTATTGGCTGCTTCAACATCATCTATCTCTGTATCAGCCATATCTTCATTCGTTATCTCTTCGCCACTCGCTTCAACATCATCTATCTCTGTATCAGAATCACCTTCATCCGTTATCTCTTCGCCACTCGCTTCAACATTTTCTATCTCTGTATCAGACTTTTCCGAATCACTGACCACATCTATGCCGTCATCATGTTCGTAATCCTCTGTGTTAAAATCATCAGAGATATTCTCATCTGTGCCATCTGATGATTCATCCGATATTGTATTATTCTCAACATCATTTGTATCTATAATAAGATCATCATTGTTAATTATATTCTCGGCACTCTGGTCATCTCCTGTTGTTTCTTCCGCTTCGTAATTATACGCAGCTACGGGATAATATTCCGGAGTCTTAGCAACATGCACCGGCAGATCATCATCATACTTCTGAATCTCTTCGTCGGATTTATTAAAGAAAGTGTAATCTATCTTAGATGCATCCCCATAGTCATCCCAGGTGACATCCAACGCATACCATTTGTCATTACCTAAATTAACTTTATTCCATGCATGATAATCACTAAATACCGTAACGGTGTCAACTCCCGCTGCATTCATAAGAAGCTCATACGTAAGCGCGTAACCGGCGCATACCGTCTTATAATTGTTAACCGCACTATATATTGATTGGCAATAGTATACGTCATCACTATAATCCCCCTGATTCATACTGTCAGCAGCATCATAGTCGTAACTTAATTTATCACAAAGAAAATCATGTGCATATTTTTCTATATCGGCAGTTGTCTCATTATCTGACTTGATAATATCTATCCACGAATCCAGCTTAGAGAACAATGCATTGGTAATAACCGCTCTATCCTCACCATCTGCAAATGCAGGATAGCAATACATATATACGTTATTGCCACTCTTTGCAAATGAAGATGTAGTGAAATAAAACTGTGGATTGGAATAAATGAATAACTGCAAAACCTTAACATAATCGTTGCCATCAAAATCCTTGACAGATACCGCAGGGAGGTAATACGCTCCGTTGCCGCTGGTGTCGGTAAGATAAATCGCATCCTTTTCACTGTTTTTGGCATAGTCGTTACATACATTCTCAAGTTCGTTGTAAAGAGCCTTCTCTTCTGCATTCATCTGATCAAATACATAAGTTGATCTATAAAGCTGCCAGTTCCTATCATCCACAACCGTTTCACTGTCTTCATCAGAGGATATCTGCTGAGAAATCTGATGCTTTATACGACCCTTCAAAGCGGCAAATCTGCTGACCTCTACCGACTGCACCTCCATAAGGGCGGTCTCATCTTCAACTTCTATAGCAGTCTTTACCTCTTCTGCTTCAGCATAAGCAGGTGCCGATATAACAGAAACTCCCATAACAACAGCAAGTGTCAACGAAGTTATTCTTCTGTGTAATTTGTATAAACCCGCTTTATTCATCATAGAAAACACCTCTCTATCGCTATGCCCAAACCTACTATTCTCCATGCTATATCCAACGTATAATAATTACTTCAAAAGGTAACAAAAAAGCTCATATATAAAATATGAGCACCAAATCCTAATATATATTCCGCATATGTAACCGGAAGCAACTGGCTGCCATTCTAAAGGCCCTATAGTTTTGCGTCACAAGATTTCTCCTGCTTTGCCCATATTTTTATATGGATAATTGTACCATCAAGCACCCCAAAAGTCAATGAAATCATTCATTAAAATCTTCCCGAAATATCTCGTTTTCAATCGTATTTTCCCATTCTATTCTGGTATCATTTATTACATCCTCAAAACCTGTCAATGCCGCAAAAGGTGCAAACTGAGCAGCTCTCTTATAAAGACTCATCTGTGGGTGTCTTTCTGATATGTGATGTGGCAGATTTATAATATCATCATAACTGTGTTGTTCCATTTTGCCCGATTACCTTTCTATATAATTTCAGTTTTATTTACATACATCGGCTTACGCTTTATGCCCTCCGATCTGACCATTCCTTTCAATGGTAGTCGCTCCCTCTTTCAGGTTAAAGCCCTTAAGTATAGCATTTTTCCCATATTTCTTTTGTATTGCTAGCATTGCATCCTGCAGCTTCTTCTCATCATTTCTATCAATCTTCTCTGCGTTCTCTTTGCCTTCCGCATCCTGTTCAGCGTCCTCATTTTCCTTTTCTTTGTCGTCTCCAATATTAATATCGAATAAGGACAACTGCTTGAATTTTTCCTTCTCTTTTGCATCTTTTTCCTGCAAAACATTATTAGCCGTAACATACACACGCCTTATCAAAAGATTTGGAGCAACTATTCTCCTGTAAAGCTCCATAACTCCTTCGGTTATTTCGGCAGTTGAAGAGGTGTGATTTTCAAAATTAGCTGTCCCGTGAGCATGTTTAGGAACAAGCCTTCCATAATAATCCTTCTTTATCTCTCCCTTATAAGCATCCTTATACTTGGCATTTGACAAATTCTCAATGTCATAACCAACTGTAAGCACTATCTGATCAGTCACCAATCCCTTGTCCACAAGTCCCAACACAAGAAGTTCCGTCATCTCCCGTACTACAATTTCCGTCTTTTCAAAATCATAGGGTTCTTTAAGCACCTGTCCTGCGCCGGTACTGTTGCTTTCCGGCTTATATTCCTTAATCTGCTTCATTGTACAGGGTTCATACCCCCAGGCGTGATCGATCAAAAGTTCAGCATTTACACCAAATAATTTATACAGAAGGTCTTCGTTATAAAAATCAGTCTCTTTTCCGATTGAACACCTGGCTATATCTCCCATTGTATAAATGCCTACCTCAGCCAATTTAGCCGCATACCCACGTCCGACACGCCAAAAATCTGTAATAGGCTGATGTGTCCAAAGAAGTTTTCTATATGACATTTCATCAATCTCTGCAATCCTTACCCCATTTTTATCGGCATCAATATGTTTTGCAACAATATCCATTGCGACCTTCGCCAGATACAGATTTGTCCCTATCCCTGCCGTTGCCGTAATTCCCGTCTCGGCAAATACATCATTTATCATCGCCATCGCAAGTTCCCTTGGCGTCATATGATAGATATTAAGATAATCCGTTGCATCAATGAAAACTTCGTCAATAGAATATACATGTATATCATCAGGCGCGATATACTTAAGATATGTGTTATAGATACGGGCACTATAATCCATATAAAGTGCCATTCTCGGAGTAGCTGTAAGATAAGACAATTTGAATTGTGGATTTTGACGCAGTTCATCTGCGTCATTGGATTCGCCCGCGAATCTGCCCTCAGGCGTCTTTGTCAATCTGGAAGCATTGACTTCTTTTACCTTCTGAACCACTTCAAAAAGTCTTGCCCGTCCCGGTATTCCATATTGCTTTAATGAAGGGGAAACCGCTAGACATATTGTCTTCTCGGTTCGACTCGAATCTGCCACCACAAGATTAGTAGTGAGGGGATTTAACTTGCGCTCGTGACATTCCACAGACGCATAAAATGATTTCAGATCTATTGCAATATATGTTCTTTCTTTATCTTCTCTCTGCATTATATGTCAGCCTCTTGCCAATAACATAATAATATGTGAGATATCATTTATCACCAATAATATCTTTCACTATTTCACCGGCTATTATTAAGCCTACAACTGACGGAACAAATGCTACCGAACCGGGAGTCTGTGCTGTTATTGCCGGTTCTTCTTTAGAATATACGACTTTAAGACTTTCTATGCCTCTTTTTCTACACTCTCTACGCATAACCTTTGCCAGGGGGCATACGGAAGTCTTATAGATATCAGCCACCTCAAAAGCGGTAGGATCCAGCTTATTACCGGCTCCCATAGAAGAAATGATATTAGTACCGGACGCTTTCGCACGGGTTATCAGTTCAAGTTTCCCGGTTACTGTATCAATGGCGTCAACAACGTAATCGTATTCCGCAAAATCGAACTTGTCCGATGTCTCAGGAAGATAGAAAAGTCTGTAAGCCCTTATATTGCAATCAGGATTAATATCATGTACCCGTTTGGTCCATGCATCAACTTTGTATTCTCCAACAGTGCTGTCAAGGGCGATCAACTGGCGATTGATATTAGTAATATCAACCGTATCACTGTCTATAAGGTCCAGGGAACCTATACCTGATCTTGCAAGACCTTCAACTACATATCCACCAACGCCTCCCAATCCAAACACTGCCACTCTGGAATTTTTGAGACGATCTGTTCCATCCTGTCCTATTATTAATTTAGTTCTCGAAAACCTGCCTGTATCACTCATCATTGTTCATCCATATCTTCCATCACATAAGATATCTTCTCATCCCTACATTTGAATTTCACTCTTATAAGCTCTTCATTTATTGTCTTTTCCCGCATATCTATACAAACGCTGACTCCGGGATAAAAATGTCTTCCAAATATATATTCCCTCACTTCTTCAGGACCATATAAGGAATCAATTGCATAGAACAATCCTTCGAGCTGCTTCTTCTGAGTTAGGATATTGGCTTTGTTCTGCCTTACTATATGCAGCATATTGGCTTTAGAGTGATCAGTCTTTGCTTCTCTGCTTAATTGTATCTCTCTGGCGTTAACCGCTTTAAGTTTGATTTCCAGTTCTTCAATCAGCTTAGGGTATTCTACCTTACGTGATAACGATTCATTATTCTTACCGATTGCAAGTCTTGTTTTAACCTTGCGCGAATTACCGAATACTTTTCCGTCTATTGCTCGCACACAGTAGATATCACCACCGGAAATGATTCCATTATTGTCCTCTACCCGTATCATTCCACCACAATAGACTTCGCAATCTAATATTGATTTGACTATAATATCACCGCCAACAACTACATTGGAATACTGCAAAAAGCGTGTTTCCAAATTACCTCCACAGATAATCTTTACTTTTTCATCTCCCATAACACCGCCTCTTACAGTTATGTCTCCACCTGCCGACACACTTGAACCCTGTACCGTTCCGCTTATGGTAACATTGCCGCTTGCAGTAATCTCAACTCCTGAATCCACATCCCCGTATATATTGACATCACCAATAAAATGTACACTACCATATGCCACGTTAATATTGCGGTTAATATCCAACTGCCCCGTAACCTCAATCTTTGACAGGGTAGCTTCTACTTTACCATCAATCAATGCATAATACGAATAGGACTCTTCCTCATACCTGCACCCGACAAGATTAGGTACCGGATATCCTTTTGCCGGTTTGGGTTTCAACATATCACCGGTAACATTATAACCGTATTTTCCCGGTACAGCAGGTGTGTATATGGCTATCAGATCACCCTCAGACACTGTTCCCACAGTATTAACACTTGTATAATCGACTGAACCGTCATCTAATATTCGCGGCTTACCTGATTTGGCATCCTTTTGATGGAAGAAATATTCAAAATATCCGTCAATACCATCTACACAAGGTTTGCCTGTTGCAATAAGTGTTCTCTCATCATATATCTGATTGAACAACATATCATTAAGCAACATTTTATTAATGCCGCCCTTGACCCCCGCTTTGTCCAAGGCGCCATTTACTTCCATCTGACCATATGCGGGCATATTACCCGTAGGAGTCGTCAGTGTTATATACGCCTCCATCTTGTCATCAGATATCTCGATAATAATTGGATTCTTATTCTCGTTTTCTTTTTTCTGCTCATTTGCCATAACAAGTACCCCCAATAATACTGTTACAGTTAATTTTGTCTATAATTAATAGTAATTATAAATCTTAACCCATTTTTATGCAAGGTTATTTCCTGGCTTTCGGTAATTATTATTTTTATTCTTAATTTCTTTCTTGGTTAGTTTTTCCAGAATTGTTTCCAGTTTACCGCCTGCCATCTTGGAAAGACCATTTCCCATAATATTCATTCCATACAGAAAAAGAGACAACCCTCCCGGTCAGCCCACACAGTACGAAAAACACGCCATTTGTTTTTACTGCGTAAAATCACCTGTAGTAGAGCATCAACATGATCATCACCGCAGCCATTACCAGAATCCACCCTGCCACCAGCATGACTGCATGCTTCTTCTCGGCATGCACCGCAACATATTCCCTAATCAGAGCGCTCGGCCAGTAGTAGAATGCCACATGACTTCCGATTCCGGTACACTGCAGTCCCACCTTTCTGCAATAACGGAGCGCACGGTATACATGATAGTTGCTGGTGACAAGCGCAGTATAACAACGCCCACCTCTCGCATCGATAATCTTCTTGGAATTGACAAGATTCTCGAACGTGGTCGTCGACTGGTCTTCTGCAAGAATATGATCTTCCGGGATCCCGTTTTCGATCAGATACTTCTTCATTGCCTCAGCTTCGGAGATTTTTTCATCGTCTCCCCGGCCACCCGATGGAATCAGGTATGGCGGCGTCGGAGCCTTTTGGTAGACAAGCATCGCCTTGTCCACTCTTTCAGCAAGAAGCTTTGTCAGCTTTTCGCCTTTGGATAGACCGGCACCATGAATGATGACATAGTCGAAATTCCTCTTATGTGGAATCAGCATCAGAAATATCGAATAAATCATGAACATCAAAAAGGATATGGACAGGTATATCACGGACACGCTTATAATGAGCATCAGGGTATTGATATTAAAACCAACCATCTGCTGTTTATCGAACATGAGGTTCTCCTGCTGCCGAAAATACAGCACAAGCGTGGTCACCTCACCAATTCCAACAAGCATACCCAACGCCAGTGAAAGCAGGTGGGTTATGGAAAGCCCTTCTTTCCGGAGCGTGATCACACCATTCCAGATCAGAAATACCGGCACCAGCAGAAGCCCAAAAAACACAATAAGTAATACCATCGTGAATATCCGGGCACCAGCAAGAAGGAGCAGTCCCTCCGCAGACATCATCAAGGCGGCAAACAAAATCAGACAGTTGCGATAGCGGCTCCTGTCCCGTTGAAATGCGTAAATAAATATTCCCCATGCAATGATGGTGGCTGCGTAAAAAATACACCGTACCATTTGATTCTTCCCCCTGTGTTTTCTTCTTTCCAACAGGATACTCAATCAGGAGAATAAAGTCAATCGTTTTCCACGCCGGGTAGATTCTTTCACAGGGATATCTTATGAAAAGACTTCCCTTAGGAAGGAATAATTCATCACCTGCATGAAGTATCTGGGTTACACCATTTATAGTAACAATAGTATCTCCTTTTCTAATCTAAAAACACAGGTACATATTCATCAAAAAACCGAAACCTTAATAAACTCAATGTTGCTTTGATAGTAAGCACACAGTCTCGACTGTGTTTTGTTTGAGCAACCGAATTGTATCGCCCTCAGAACCTTCATAAAACACCGGAAATCCTAAATGCAGCTGCTTTAAGATGCGTCCGTCTTCCTGTCTTT
>JAFUGT010000047.1 GCA_017469275.1 Lachnospiraceae bacterium | reverse complement strand
CCCTCAGGTGCTTCAACTATCACATATCTGTTTAACTCTGAAGAATATTCCCTGTACGGAGCAAAGCTTTCCTTGTCCTTGTCATATATATACCACTCTAATGTGCTTTCCTCACCATTTTCAGCCTCAGGCTCCAAACATACAAGGACTACCTTCTTATTTGGAGACTCAAATGCAAGCACATCCCAATCCTTATAAGTGGTAGTAATTTCGGTATAACCCTCAGGATATTCAAGTCCATTGCTGTCCTGTATAAATGAATACTCAATACCATCTATAACTGCCTTGGCGTCACCAAGCACCTCACCAGCCGCTACACTTAATGTATATACCTTTACTGCACCATTTTCGGCAGTTACGGTTATAGTTACAGTATTTGCTCCCGGTTCAATAAGTCCGGCTCCTCTTACTGCTGTAGTTGCATTCTCATCCTCCGCCACCGCGCTTACAACCATACTTGTTACATCCTCATCAACCTGTACGGAATAATAGGTTGTAGATGGAGAAAATGCAGGTTCAAGTACCCCGGGTGAAATCTGAAGGCTCTTTAAATTACAATTAGCCGAACGGTCATCTTCTTCTGTAGTAGTCTGCTCGCTCGTGTCGTCTTGATTATCATTCTGATTATTATTCTGATTATCATTCTGATTATTATTATTATTGTCTGTTGTTGGTGTGGCAACAGTTACGCTTGCACCTGCATGACTTATGCCAAGCTGATTATAATTTATATCATATACTTCAGTACCACTTGTTGAAATGTATGCTGTACCGTTACCAATCGCTGAAAATGAAAGTGTTGTCGAACCGGCTCCTGTACCAACCAGTCTTACGGTTCCTCCACCTCCATTTGCCTGCGCCGAACCACTACCTGAATTGTATTGTAATACACCCGAGTCATATGATACATATATATCATAGGCTGATATATCCGAACCACTTACACTGACAGTTACACTGACACTTCCACCTATACTCGTTGAGCCGGTAGAAAGTGAAATACTAACCGAAGCATCTGCGCGTGAATCAATAGTTGCATAGTTAAAACATAATATAATCACAAATAATAGTACTAAAACCTTCTTAATTTTTTTCATAGGTTTTTCTTACCTCCCGTATGTATGTTAATCCCTGATATGTTTTTCTAATTTATTGTCTCTATCCCAACTATATGTCTCTGAAGCTTGAAAATATCAATTACAGAAACCTTACCGTCTCCATTTAAGTCACAGGCAGATGTCATAGCGCTGTCCAAGCTATCAAGCCCGACTATCAGTCTTTGTATCTTAACTATATCAAGTACGGATATTTTGCCGTCTCCATTTATATCACCTTTTGTACCCATAGAAGCACCTGAAGAACCATTATCAATATTATTCGTACCTGCAGAAGCATCGCCTCTTACTACGGTAAGTGTGTATGTTCTTGTTACACCTGTCTGCGCTGTGACATTTATCTTGATGTAATTAGTTCCCTCTGCAAGATTAACTGCTCCTGCTCCCGTAACAGTCGAGGTTGATGCAACAGGTGATGCCGATACATTAATAGACGATACTGATGAATCAACTATAAGAGAATAATCCGTCACATTATTTACCGCAAAGGAAGGAGTAATTGAATATCCACTTATCTCAAGTGCACCCAGCCAATTATTAGGATTACCTGAATCAGCAGGTTTTACACAAGCTGTCTCAGGCATATTCTTATATACAGGTATCTTGAAAACCATGGATGAATTAAGCAGATTATTATCCCTGTATGCCCTGTAATTTATCTGACTCTCCGAGGT
>JAFUGT010000007.1 GCA_017469275.1 Lachnospiraceae bacterium | reverse complement strand
TGATAAATCTATCGCACTTCCTTACAATCACAGAACGGATTGGAGCTACATATAAAAATAAATATTACAGACACACATATGACACAACCTTTAAGGAAGCCTCACACATAATTAATAATCTCAAGCGTCCGTCAAAAGACAATTACTGCACTAAACATTAATTTACATACTCACAATGCCAGACTCACCATCAATGCACGATTAACGTTACCCATAACCTCATCATTAAGATGACTTACTTTCTCCAACAACCTCTTTTTATCTATTGTTCTCACCTGCTCAAGCAATACCACAGAATCCTTTGAAATGTGACATTCATTAGCTTGAAGCTCTACATGAGTAGGTATCTTTGCTTTATTCTGACGACTTATTATAGCTGCACATATAACTGTGGAACTATGTTTGTTTCCAGCTTCGTTCTGTATAATAAGTACCGGACGAACCCCGCCCTGTTCCGAACCCACTACCGGGCGTAAATCTGCGTAAAAAATATCTCCTCTTGTAACTGGCAATGGTATCACTCTCCGTTCCTAAAGATTAAAGAACATATTCAAATCACTAGCAATTGATATAATTTACTTCAATTAACTAATCGATTTAAATAATTTTCTTTAATGAAAGTATTACCATTTATTAATTGGATTATTCTTTATATATTCTTTTTTATTACACGTTATTTTAAGATATTTTTTTGTTTATTCACTATTCCTTTTATGTTATGATTATCGTGTTGTCTCTCCAATCCAGTTATATTGGAAAGGAGGTGAGGTTAAATGTTCCATAGTTTCATTACATTAATTATTTCTGTCGTGGCAGGTATAGTATGTCACTACATCTGCAAATGGCTGGACAGAAAAAAAGAAAAAGACAACCAGCCTGACAAAAAGGATTAGCTCTCCTTAATGAGCAAGAAAACCCCGGTAGTAGCAGCTACCGAGGTTTTCGTTTTGTGAGGCTTTATGTTCCATAATATTATCTCACTTACACGCTAATTATAACACACGTAAACGGTAGAAGCAATAATCATATATATTTTTTTATTTTAATTATAATCTTACTGTATTCCATTTTCAATTTGTCTTTCAAGATAATTAACCATTCCAACATTCACACCATCTTTGAAGAAGACTCTGGGAACACGTCTGTTAATATCGCAAACAAATTCATAATTAAAACTTGATGACATATCAGCCGGTTCCTCCACCGGAATACATTTCTCTCCCTGACTTCCAAAAAGCACAACCTCGTCACCGACCGATACACCATCTATATCACTTACATCTATCATTATCTGATCCATACAAACACGTCCGACAACCGGTGCATACTCTCCCCTTACAAGAACACGTCCTTTATTGGAAAGCGCTCTCGGATATCCGTCTGCGTAGCCTGCACCAACTGTTGCAATGAGTTTATCGCAAGGCAGTGTAAAAGTTCCTCCATATCCCACAGTCTCGCCTTCCGGTACAATTTTCACATGAGTGATATGACTTTTAAATGACATGGCAGGATAAAGCAATATAGCCTCTTTATCCATTTCTTCGGAAGGGTACAGTCCGTAAGTGGATATTCCCGATCTCACCATATCATATGTATCGTTAGGCATCTCCATAATACCCGCACTGTTGGATATATGTCTTATGTCGAAAGAAACTCCCTTCTTCGAAAGTGCATCTATCATCTTTGTATATTGTCTTAACTGTTTGACAGCGCTTGTTTTATCAGCGCAGTCAGCCTTGAAATAATGGGTAAATATTCCCTCCATAATAATGTTAGGCAGTCTGCTTATCTTAACAATCTCAGAAACACTCTCTTCAAAATATCTATCATCGCATTTGAAGCCGATTCTGTTCATTCCTGTATCCAATTTGATATGAAGCTTTCCCTTTTTTCCAAGACGGGCAGCTACATCAGATAATATCTTTGCCTGTTCATAAGAATATATAGTCTGTGTTATATCATATTCTACAAGCTGTGAAAAACAACTGTCGTCGGTATAACCAAGAATTAAAATAGGCTTACTGACTCCTGCATTCCTAAGTTCTATCGCCTCATCAATACAGGCAACACCGTAGTAATCTGCGAGATCATCTAATGCATCAGCCACCTGAACAGCTCCATGACCATAGGCATTAGCCTTGATAACAGCTAACAGTTTCTTGTCTTTCGGAATACAATTTTTCATAGTTTCAATGTTTCTTCGAATGGCAGATAGATCAATGTCTGCCTCCACCCGATGATATGTTTCCATTTTCTGCGCCTCCACATTGCAAAATAAATGCTTATCATAAGATAAATTATCCTTATTTTACTAAAAAACGGACGTAAGGTCAAATATATCTGCCAGCCACTTAATATAATCTACCTGCCACTTAATATAATTGCGCAGTATAATGAAGCTATATGCTTATAATTTCAATTATTACTTTAAAATATTAATCTGTTTAGGAATCATTGTCTGATCGTAGTTTTCATTCATATAATCAATAATATCCTCATTGCTGATATCACCTGATTCAGACAGACGGACATCCACCGCAAGACTCATCTCATTTATTTCGGTATCAAAATAAAGATAAGCATTGCTGCTTTCCACAGACTCTATACTATTAACAGCCTTCTCAACATCTTTCAGATAAAATTTACGAATACCATGTACACCATCTGTTATAACAGTCCTGCCGTTATTTTCTAACATATCAAGAGTGCCGTCCGGAAGAATTCTGGCAATAATATCCGTCTCATATAAGTCACCCTCACTGTAACGACTGGATATCACTTTATTATATTTTGCAGGTCTGATATCCTTAATATACAGTTTGCCCCAAGCACCATAAGGTTTTTTTCGATAACTCTCATCCAATATATACACTTTGCATTCCCGTCTTCTTGCATCCACAAGTTTTTCGCCCGCTTCTTCATTTAACTGCTTTGTAGCTATTCTGAAATGCTTAGGAAATACCTCCTCCGGCAGATATCTTTTAAGTCTTCTGACCGAAGTCTCTTCAAGCATTGCTAACAATATATATTCATAACATTCAAGGAATATTTCAAGTTGTTTCCTATCAAATCTGTTCTCCCAGAATCTTAGTTCCTGATAATACCCTTTATCGTCATTGAACACCTGCATATGAAATGGCAGCGAATCAAGCTGTAAATGATACCTTGTGGCAGGTGCATCACCGATTTCTTTTAGCCCTAATATATCCCCCTGATACTGGAAGAACATTTCCCCCTGCCTTGCATTGGAAACCGAATTCTTCATGGTTGTCATTATCTGTGAGCCCGTCCTCTTCAAAAGGTCAATTACCGTCTCATGAGGCTTTCTGGTAAACCTGCAGAAATACGTTATAAACAGTGAGCCAACCATATGAGCATAACGGCTGTCTGTACGTCCACTATGAATACTGTTTGCAAATACATCATCCTGATCGGAGAACAGATATATGAGATAATTAAATGCAGATAAGAACATAACATTTTCCGATACTCCATTCTCCTTACAGTAATACAGAATCTCTTTTCTGGTAAGCCTTTTAAAATTGCTTTTAATAACAGCATATTTTTTCTCAAACGTATCAGGAGCAAGCCTCTTATTAAGAATACTTCTGTTAAGACATACATCCTTCATAAGCTCCCCTGTCTTCTTTATATCGCTTTCTCTTACACCATTGGTTCTTCTTGCATTATCTTCAAGAGCATACTCGAAGAAGGTAAACTTCTCAGGCTCAACATTTTTGCCACAATATATTTTATTAATATCTTTAAGGATAATACCTATTGAAACTCCATCACCTATTATATGCGCCACATCAATAAAGAAATATTTTGACTTTTCAGTTTCACATAAAAATACGTGAACAAGATCGTCGTCTTCCGTGTAGGTAAATGCTCTTACAAGTTCCTTCTTCTTTTCCTCCCACAAAGACTCAGTCATTTTCTCAATAGGGATTGGAATAACCTTATTATCATTTCTGTATGTCATAAGCATCTTTCCGTCAAAATGAATATTCGCTTTCATAATAGGATGTGCGTCACACACCTTAAGCACAGCATTTTTCAGTCTCTCCAGGTCAATACTGTCATCCAGCTTATACAGGAATGGCAGATTGCCAGTGGTATTTCCCTTGATAATATATCCAAAGTACATCTGGATATTTGTCAGCGGATATTCATCCCTAACACTTAAATCTGTTATGGATTCAGTGTTATTCTGCTTACTTTGAATAAATGCTTCCAAAGACAATACAGTATTATTTTCAATAAGCTCCGAAAGAGAGATGTTAACTCCAAATCTTTCATCTATTTCTTCAATAACCATGACACTTCCCATTGAATCCAATCCAATACTGTAGAAGTCCTCTGTAGTACCGATATAATCATTACCTGTTATATCTGAAAGCATTTGACAAAGTTCTTTTTGGATATCCGTATCAGGCATAGTAAGCTCGCTTATACGAACCTCTTCATTCTTCATATCCTCAAAGAACTGTTCACGTATAATCTTATTAGAAGAAGTTTTCTTAAAGGGATGCTTTCTGACCTTGCATTTCATAATCTGTGACGAAGTGGGGAGGGATACATTCTTAACATTGATTATATCATTTACAGCCCCTTCAACGTCTGTGATATTTTGTTGTTGAGCATACTCATAATTAGGATATACACAGGCAGCAATTGTATCCCCATCACCATAAACAAGAATATCTTTAATAAGCAGCTCGTCATCAAACAGATTCTCAATTCCTTCCGGTGCCACATTTTCCCCATTACTAAGAATAATGAGATTCTTCTTACGACCGGTAAGATATAGAAAATCCTCATCATCCACATAGCCAAGATCTCCTGTTCTCAACCATCCGTCTTCCGTAAGCACCTCTTCTGTCAGTGCTTTATCATTGTAATAACCCATCATAACCGAAGGACTTTTAACCTGAATCTCTCCCTCAACAATTCGCACCTTGCAGCCTTCAACAAGACGTCCTACCGAATCTAACTTTTCTAACCTTTCATAGTCAGGTGCCGCTATCTTAGGTGAACATTCCGACATTCCATATCCCTGTCCTATGGTTATTCCAAGACCTATAAGATTCAGGGCAAGATCCTTAGCAAGATATCCACCGCCACTTATGATCTTATGGAAATCCACACCTAGCAACTCATCTTTTATATGCCTTCTTGTAACCTTTCGATTCTTTCGATGCATCATAACAATTCTGTTATAAATAGTCTTGCTTATCATCGGAACTGCACGAAGTACAGTGGGTCTGAAAACATCAATATAATGAAAAAGTTTTGATACATCAGGGCACAGACAGAGCATACTTCCGTATCTCATTGTAAGGAAAACATCACCACTCAGGCAGAAAACATGATGGATAGGTAACACATTAAGAGCAATTTCATTATCCTGTTTTTCTATCTCAGTACTGTTGAAAATATTATCGATAAGATTACCATGGGATAGCATTACACCCTTTCCCCTACCGGTTGTTCCGGAAGTATAAATAATTAGTGCACATTCATCCTCCACGGCTTTTGGTTCAAATGAATTATTTCTATAATCCCTACATATATTATGAACTGACTGTTCAGACATATTCTGTATGCAAATAAATTCCTTAACATTTGAGCACTCGTTTTTATATATATCAATCTCATCATGGAAATCCCAATCGTACAAAAGTATATCTGTGTCTGCCTGATTAATTCTCTCAATTATGCCTTTTGTACCGGCTTTGATATCAATAGGAATAGCTATGCCTCCGGCACTTACCGTTCCGAACAATGCATTAAGATAACGATAACTGCACTGTCCAAGCAGCGCCACATGCGGACACTCTCCCTGTTCACTTACCCATGCTCCGAAGGAACAACTGTCTTTATACAATTCGCTGTAAGTATTGCAATAGAATACTTCTGCCTGTTCATACTTCAAAAATATTTTAGAAGCATATTCAGTTCCTGAGTTTTTTAATAGATCATACAAAGTCCGGGTATTTTCACGATTGATCATTTTCATTCTCCTTAATAATATAGATAATTTAGAATCTTAATTAATATCGTAAACGCACACAATAAATAATTCGCATTACGAAATTAATCAGTCCAAAGAGAAATATAACACCACAAATATTATTTCGCAATGCGAAATATATAAATTCAGATAACTTTGTACTATTTGTCAATAATGTGTACTAAATGCTTTTTATTTTTATGCAATTATACTTTTGATGAACTCACTCTCCATCATATGAGAGCATAATTTTAAGAAGCCTGATGAGCTCTAATGTATCTTCTCTCCCAAGCTTCTTTAAAAGACCTTTATATTCATTACGGATAGCTGCCCTTCGTTTCTTTTCTTCAGTCATTCCGGCCTTGGTTATAAACACCAAAACCCTTCTACCGTCTTCCTCTGATTTACGTCTTTCAACGTATCCTTTACACTCCAGGCTGGAAAGAATATCCGTCATTCTTCCGGGAACAATATGCAGATATCGGGAGAGTTCACCCGCACTCTCCCCATCATGAACATAAGTCAGGTAATGTAATGTTCCGTACTCTCCCCTGATGCTATCCTGGACCGACCTGTTTACTCTCCTGTTAAGCATCTGCGCTAAGAGCATATACAACTCTTCCCCAAGATCCTCTTCCCTTGATTCCATCCCGAAACTCCTTTTGCATACTATCCGATTCAAATTCAATTGACTATCTCATGATTTCTCCAAGTGAAGAAATGATATCCGATGCCAGCATAGCATATTTACCCTTCTTCTCAGCAGCCTTATCTCCTGCAAGACAATGTACGTATGTCCCTATCTGGGCTGCTGCAAACAGGTCAAGCCCGCCGGCAAGCATTCCTGCGATAATACCGGCAAGCACATCTCCCGAACCTCCTGTTGACATACCGTTATTACCTGCAAGATTCATATAGGTCTGCTCTCCTCCATTTGTAACAATGGATTTAGCATCTTTAAGCACTAGATTAACTTCGTATTCTTTTGCAAATTTCTTTGCTACCATGAATCTGTCTTTTGCAATCTTAGAAACATCTTTTCCGATAAGACGACTCATTTCCATCATATGAGGTGTCATAACTATCGGAACCTGACAGGCTTTCAACATTCCCATATTATTCGACAGAATGTTAAGTGCATCAGCATCTAAGACCATGGGAACCTCGGAATTTAATAATAGTTCATATAACATTCTCTCTGAAGTGGAGTCCACTCCAAGCCCCGGTCCAACAACAATTACAGACGCCCATTTAACCGCATCCTCTACACAGGAAAGCGCACCTTCATAATCATCATAAGTCATCATGATTGCTTCCGGAAGCTGAGACTGCAATACAACACGATTGCTCTCATGAGTATATATCTTGACAAGTCCTACACCTGTAGAATATGCAGCCTTTGAACAAAGAAATGCTGCACCGGACATATTCTTACTTCCGGCAATGACTGCCACCTTGCCGTAACTGCCTTTATTGGAATTATTGAAACGCCTCGGAAGCTTATCAAGATCCTGTTCTTCGTAAGCATATATCTTAGGTTTTACCGCAAGTATTGATGCCTTCGGGAAACCAATGTTCTTGCAAATAATCTCTCCACAATAATCGATACCTGAGCCAAAGAACATTCCAAGTTTTTTGAGACCAAATGTTACAGTATAATCAGCCTGAAATGCAATACCCAATATCTCACCTGTAGTCGCATCAAGTCCTGACGGAATATCTATCGCAACCTTTATTCCCTTCATTTGATTAAGGTTTTCTATGGCTTTCTTCTGGCTGCCTGTTACCTCTCTTGATAGTCCCACTCCGAATATTCCATCCACAACAATAGCATAATCCCGGTTTGGAATAGTCTTTCTTAACCTCTGTCCAATCTGTGTAAGAATATTCTTCTGAAGTTCAAACTGCTCAGATATATGTTGTACTCCGCCTACATAATAGATATCTACGGGATATCCTCTTTCTGATAACATTCTTGCAGCAGCCAGCCCATCCCCACCATTATTACCACCTTCGACAGCAATCAATATTCTGCCTCTATGAGGATTGAGTCTCTCAACTTCCTCCACTACGGTAAGTGCGGTTCTTTCCATAAGAACCGCCTGGGGAATTCCAACCTGTTCTA
>JAFUGT010000046.1 GCA_017469275.1 Lachnospiraceae bacterium | reverse complement strand
TCTCATTTCCAATTCATCTCTAAAATATTTCCACGGTTCAGGAAATCTTATTCCAAACCTTTTATCCCATTCTTCTCTTGAATAATCTTTTGGTCTAATAATCTCACCCGTCTCTTTATCAATATATTCAATATTATATGAATATCTTAATTCTCTTCCTTTTACATAATCAGAAACAGCCTTAATGACTCCCGGTGTCGTACAAGCAATAACAACCGCATCTTGAGCGTGATGCCTGTCATTATCTCTTGATTTATCCAAACCCCACCGCTTCCTCATATATCCGGTAACATATCCATTAACCGAAAAAACATGCTGTTTCTTACTTATATTTATATAATCTTCAAATATTAAATGATTACGAATCAAATTCATTACATATGTGGTAATATATCTGGTATCATTCAAATTTCTTTCCTTAAAAGCTTTTTCTTCTTCATACCCATATTTTTCTTTTAATAAATGTTGACGTTTTTTCAATGAATGAAACCATGAATTGACAGATACACGAAAAGTATCCCATGTCACCCCATAACTATTTGCACCCATTGACATCCATTCATACGGAGTACGGTTACCTTTTTCCTGATTAGCTGCTGTTGCAACAACAACCTTATTATTATAACTATCATCAAAAGACCTGCTATATGGCAAAATGTGATCAACTTGATACTTATTATCAATGAATAAATCTTCGATTTTTATTTCTGTGCCTGTATATGGATCATAGCCATCCTGCTCTTTCCAAAGCTTTAATTTGACAATATCCTGCCCCTTGGGAAAAGCTATTCCGTATTCTCTAATTTGTTCTATTATTTGATTATTGTTCTTTTCATTCTCGTCCTGTTGTTTTTTTATTTCCAATCTCTCCTTGATGTTTTTTGACATCTCGCGTGCGAGTTCAACACAAATAAACACAGGACTTCCATAAGCATCAATAATGGCATTTATCACCTTAATAGTTTGTACTACTGAACGACGAACAACCGGATTGGTAATTTCATTTAAGGAATTATAAATATCTTCACTCTTTAATTTTTTATTCAAATTATAATTGTTTTTAATATAATACCCTGCCTTATCACATGCTTCACTATATACAAAGCCTTGTTCAAGATATGGAATTATCCTTTTCATAGTTTTAATAGACAAACGATTATATCTGCTATAATCCAACTCAAGTAATTTTGTAATAATTTCGTCATTAATATTTAACTCAGATAATTTTTCTCGTCTCAAATCATCTGTTTTATAACATGACAAAACTGTTCCGATTTGATCTAATTGTATAATATTTTCATCAGATATTTCCTGGTAATTAAGTTTAAAAACTGTTTTAATATCATTCCAATATTTTAATTCAATCAATATTTTACTTTCGCATTTCTTGTATTCATACAATTTCTTTTTTTCACATTTTTTGTCTTCATCATATTTCAATCCTATAAAGATTTCTTCTTCGCTCAATCTCAATTCGTTACGAACATCTGTATATGATATAAAATCTCTTTCAACTGCCAAATGAGATATTTTGTCCTTCTCATTTGATTTCAGACTTCTAACATTACCCTTCTCGTCAACAATATTGATATTCTTAATAACTGATTGAAGTTCCTTACCATTACCATAATTTAGCCCCTTAAAATATTCTTTTTCGTTTAATTTTAATCTACTGCGAATATTGCTATATGATACAGTAGCCCTATTATAAGCCATATCAATAACTATTCTCTTTTCATCCTCGGTAAGAAATCTTGAATCTCCCATTTCATCAATTACACAAATATTGTTAATTGTTTGTAACAATACAAATCTCTCTGCTGTATATGTAGCCTTAGCCGCACGTTTTTCATTTTTCTCAAAAGTACAATTTCCGATCATTTTCTCAATCAAATTGCCAGCATAGGGACTTGGATTACCATTAGGCATATTGCCGGGACCCAAATCAAAAGAACGCTGTGAAAGCATTATTTCAAGAAAATCGTTTTCAAGCTTCTCATCTGCACTTTTGTTGCCCAATATTCTTTGGGCGTTAAATATTTCTCTTATCTCCTGTACCAACAAATCTCTCGCTATACAATGCGAATAATCCCCCTCTTTATTTCGAGCAGATATATAATCTGCCTCTCCGTCACCATATTTTTTATTCCTAAATTTATCATCAAGATAAATCATTTCACCAATCGTTCTATACCCATTTTCGTTTAGTATTAATTCATTTTCTTTTACTCCATTTAACAACTTTCCCATTTCAGAATCTTTAACTTCGGATTTTCTGTTTGACTTAAAACCTCTATGTTTTACCATATATACCAAGATTTGTGCTAGCTCATCATTAGATATGCGTTTATTAAGCGCATCATATCGCAATTGATATACATCTGGCAACCCCTTTTGGTAATATCTTTTCTTAAATGCTTCAACATCAATAATACCTCTACCAGCAAGTAAATTCTCAACCCTCTCTATCCTATGTGCCTTTCTACGAATCCTTCTTCTTTGTGACCTTGCATCCCTTCTTGGCTTTGCCAGAGATGCCCCTGTTTTAGGATGTTCTGCTTTGTCAAAAATCCTCACTCCTAAATCAACAATACTATTGGGTTCATCCTTTCCATTCAATGATAAAACCGCCCATCCAACAGATGTTATACCTATATCTAAACCAATACCATATCTTAACATAATGATCCTCCCCATATAAAAAGATAACCTCATCCAATAGGATGAGGTCAGAGCTTGCGGTGTACTACCTTATTGTAGTAACCTATTGTTTCTTGGTATGCTACAAGCACGAAATAATATTAACACAAAAATTATGTAGCGTAAAGCAAAACTTTTCCTCATCAAAATATAATGTTTTCATTTTAATTCGGTGTAGAAGCCTTCAAAATCAAAATATTTTTCTTGTATGGATATATAATTCGTTATTTCCTCAATGCTGATAATATCTTGGGGTGGAACATTACCTATTGTCATAGCCGTCACTTCGGATACATATTTATTGGGGAAATTATAAATCTTAGACACAATGTTATATTTAATAATTTCAGCAATGATATCTCTTTGAGATGTTTCAGGTATATTGCATAACTTACATTTGAATTTTATTATTGAAGGAGTTCCCAAAATCCAAAGTCGTTTATATGGCTCACGTTTAAATAATTCTCTATCTATGCTTTCTAATGACCATCTAACTATTTCCCCGCCTAAGTTTATTGCAAAAATATTTGCTTTATCATCATTATATATATGTTTTTTATCCAGGAAAAAGTGTACAGCATTAGTTCTTGAACCACCATCACGATTCCAATAATAATAAATATGCGAAAATATATCATCTATTTCATTATTGTTAAGTCCAATACTACTAAAAAGTTCCCTTAACCTTTTCTCTGCAGTACTACCTTTTCCACCGCCAGTTATTATCCCTTCATCCCAATATTTTCTTATGTCTAATATTCGTGTACAGTGATAGCATGCTATTTCTTTATCCGAATTATGTTTAATATAATCAGTGACTAAAGGCATATCATCAATATACATATTCCGTAATTTATGCTCAACTTGCCACCACTCTTCTATTTCCCTCATATTGATACTTGAATATAGTCTTTTTTCAAACTCGTATCCCAAATCGTTAAGCTCATAAGGAAATTTTTCCGGTAAATCAAAATCTATAATATTATCCATATAGTCATCTCTCCATACCATTATTACAATTCTAATAATTACCATAAATGCGTATACAAAATCACCCTTGATTTATTTCACATTTATGCTATTATATAATTAAGTTGACTCGTGAAGGATTAAGGCTGGGTTCCCGAATGGGAGTAGGTTTAAGACCAAGAATTCCTTTGCCCCTGGGGTCAACTTATTATTTTGCTTTTTCTTTCAATCTTTCCACTATATGTTCCGGATCTTTCATTATCTCCGATGCAATCAAATCAATCGTATGAATTGAGTATGTATAGGTTGGTTGTGCATACTGCTTATGAACATAGCAGTACTTCTCATTTTCTTTTAATCCATATACAACATTAAACAGATTAAATACATACTGATTCATTGTGAAATCGATGTTTTCCCGTCTCAAACGCCTATCTATCTCTTTAATAGCACTTTTCATTGTGTATTTGTGTGTATTATTAGGATCTTTTAATTCCTTAACTATTTTTACACCGGATTCAGCATTTGGATCAATTCTCACAAAGCTTGTAGCTTCATTTTTATCTTTTGTAATATAATGCAAGTGTTCTATTGTAATAGCAAATCCATTATTATTTTCAGTAACCAGCGGCTCCAAATCATTGTTCGCATTTATAATTTTATTGGCAATTTCCTGAGGATATTTTGCACGTATTTTCCCTTCCTCTAGAGCATTCATACTTACTACCAAAGTCAGAAAATTCTGTGGAACAATTTGTGTCATATCTTCATTATGAAATTCCTGCATTTTATCGACATAGTTTAATACACATGCCTGAAACAACGGAATATATACCATTTCAAATTCCTGTACAATATAATGAGTACCTATATTTCTTAATTCAACTATCTTTTCAAGATTTTTTCTTATTGGAGACTTATCATTAGTAAATACTTCTCTTATACAGTTTTCTAACGAAAGTGTTCTGTCAGAATTATTTTTATAATAAATACTTGCCATTCCCTTCTTATCTATCATATAAGCCTTAAGCATAAGCTCCCACGCATTGCAAATAAAGAAAGCAAAGCCTTCTACACGATATTTTATTGTTGGTTTGTTATACAATTCGATTGAAAGTGCAAACGCCTCTTTGGACTTTTCGATAAGTTGTTCTTTTATATTGCTCAATCACTTTCCTCCTTCACTTGTATATATTTGTTTTCTTATAATCTAATTTATAATTTAAAAATAAATATATTATATTTATACTAACACAACATGTACATTTTATAAAGGTTTTTATATAATCTTTTGTTAACATATAAGTATCCCTTTTCAATGTACGAATATAGTTATCGTACATTATTATATTATAATACAGAAACATTCCCCTACGCATTACACATGGGAGGCGAACCAGTACTCCTTTGATGATGATATTCCGGTGCATATATATCCTGATTTCAGCATAAAGGTGGGCGATCTACTGTAATCTTTTAAAAAACAAATAAGATTTATAGGCAATGAAATCCCCCGTTCTGTGTATTTTTCAGAACGGGGGATACTTAATTGCGATATATCAGATATAATAATATCATTTTTACATATTCATAATTGCATATAACGGAAGATTTGTCATCCATTCCTGCTCCATGTAATGCGCTGTTGAAGTACGTACCGCATATTCAGGTTCAAATTTCTTGCAAAATGCCTTGAGACTTTTTGATTGTAGGTTTGTCTCTGCCTTAACCTCTATAGGTACAACATTTTTCCCTTTCTGTATCATGAAATCCATTTCATAGGTTCCTTTCTCAGATGTATAATAATATGGATTATATGTTGTATCAGATATAAGCTGTTGCACCACATATTGCTCTGCCATCGCACCTTTAAATTCAACAAAAATGCTATTACCTTCGATAATACTTTCTGCATCCACATCAGCAAGTGCTCCAAGTAATCCAACATCCACAACAAATAATTTGTACGCTGAGAAATCCATATATGCTTTAAGCGGTATAGAAGGCTTATTAACCCTATGAATTTTATATATTAATCCGCAATCCGTAAGCCACTGTATCGCCACTTCAAATTCAGCGCTTCTTGCACCTTTTTTAATTTGACCGAAGAAAAATTTCTTATTTTCTTTTGCAAGCTGCATAGGAATAGAATCCCATACCATATTGATGCGTGGAAGTTGTTTTTCATTTATATGCTTTCCAAAATCCCCACGGTACTGGCGTAATATCATATTCTGACGCTCTCTGACTCCTTTATAGTCTGTTCTATGCGTTCGAAAATGTTCCACTACTTCCGGCATTCCACCTACATAATAATACTGTTTCAACCAAAATATATATTCATCATGAAATGTATCAATAATACTATAATCATTTGAAGTCAACAATTCCGCAAGTCTGCTTTCATCTAAAGCTACGAGGAATTCCCTAAAACTAAGGGGATAAATATTTAACATATCAACCTTGCCAACTGGAAATGATATTCCCTCATGCAAAGCCACTCCCAGTAATGAACCCGCAGCAACGATCGCATATTCCGGTGCTTCCTCACAAAAATATTTAAGGGCTTCCACTGCTCTTGGTGCATCTTGAATCTCATCAAAAATAATCAATGTATCATTTGGTGTAATATCAACATCAGCAGCAACACTTAATGCCATTATTATACGTTTTATATTAAAATTATGTTCAAAAATATCTCTTACAGTATCATTTCTGTAAAATGAAATATATGCTGTTTTTGCAAAATATGTCTTCCCAAATTCCTTCATCAACCATGTTTTCCCCGCCTGTCTTACCCCAAACAATGTCAGCGGTTTTCTGTTTTCTTTATCCTTCCATGAAACTAATTGATTCATAATAAACCGTTGCATATCACCCACCTCCAATACTAAAAATTATTATCCCCGAATTGTAATATTCAATTCAATATTTACAATTTTTCCATACACTTTTGAATATAATATTACATTTTTTCCATGCACTTTTCAATATAAAATTACATTTTTTCCACGCACTTTACAGGCAGATGTAGCATCAAGATTAATATTTCTGACATATCCGATATTTAAATTAGCCTATAAGTGTTCATTCATAATACGCAAGCTATCCTGGCAAAGATTATATGTCTTCCAAAAAATAATAAATGATGTGTACAACGTTATGATATTATGCTATAAAAAAAATGCAGAATAAAGACTGTAAATATCCACAGTCTTTATTCTACATTTAAGAAATGCGTGATGATAATAATCCTCGTGATAGTCATTGTAACTGATGGTATTCCACAACAATTCAGACACCGTCTCAGTTGCACTCTTTTCATCACTATCCCACAAAGAATTTAGAAGTTCACCTATTGAATCTGTATCAACAGTTTCGTTGAAATATTTGACCACTGCATCTTCAAAAATTGTTGATATCTCTCTATTGGGTATTTTGAGGCTTACCCTTCCCTTGCCACAGCTAACATCAGCTTGATACGGTTCTCCT
Organism: Lachnospiraceae bacterium; assembly: GCA_017469275.1. Classification (GTDB taxonomy): domain Bacteria; phylum Bacillota; class Clostridia; order Lachnospirales; family Lachnospiraceae; genus CAG-590. The sequence goes on along the minus strand of JAFUGT010000046.1, from coordinate 8,959 downwards.
GATTGACCTTGGTGGCACCGGGGTCATAATCTATCGGAACGATGTTAGCCTGCGGATATATCTCCTTAACCTTTCTAATCATACCCTTACCTACTATATGGTTAGGCAGGCATCCAAACGGCTGCGCACAGATTATATTCTCATAACCCGACTCAGCAAGCTCTAACATCTCCGCCGTAAGCAGCCAGCCCTCGCCCATCTTGTTACCAAGTCCAACCACTCCGGTTATCAACTCTTTGATATGAGCATACTTTGACGGCGGCATGAAATCACTGTACTTAGATACAGAGTCTCGAAGCATACCCTCTAACATCTCACAGTACTTCATAAGAGCCTGAACAACCTTCTTCTTAGCAAGACTTCCACCGTAAAGATTGATATCCTCGATACGGTTATCTATCTTGAACATCATGAATCCCATCACACCGGGAACCATAACTTCACAATCCTGATCTACAAGGAAATTCTCAAGATCATTGTTAGCCATGGAAGAATACTTAACATATATCTCTCCCACAACACCCACCTTTGTCTTAGGCACTTTCTTAATCTTGATCCTGTTAAAATCCTCCACAATGGCGCGCATATTTTTCTCCATACCCTTAGGAGTATAACCCTTACGATGTCGGAACTGGGAAGAAAGCTCTTTGACCCATTTGGCTATTAGTTCGTCTGCATCGCCTTTATTGACTTCATAGGAACGGACCTGATTCTTAAGCAGCATGAACAGATCCCCATATGTAAGTCCTATAAGAGCCTGATATAACATCTCTAATGTAAGTTTGAAGCCGCTGTTGCTCTCAAGCCCCGACAGATTGAGGGATATAACGGGAACCTGTGAAAGTCCCGCCTTAACAAGCGCTTTTCTAAGTAAATGAATATAGTTAGATGCACGACATCCTCCACCGGTCTGAGTGATCATTAATGCCACTTTATTAACGTCATATTTGCCGCTCTGCAGCGCACTTATCATCTGACCGATAACCAGAAGTGCAGGATAACAGGTATCATTGTGAACATACTTAAGTCCCGTATCCACTACCCGGCGTCCGGTATTCTTAAGAAGTCCTACCTTATATCCGTTCTGCAGGAATATGTTTCTCAACAATTTGAAATGAACAGGAAGCATATCCGGAATCAGAATAGTGTAATCCTTTTTCATCTCCCTGGTAAACTCGACACGATCACCTGAGATTTGTGCAGAATTCATATTGTCAGAGAGATTAACTGCACAACCTGCTCCATTTTCATTCATAACATTATCTGTAGATTCTTTCATATAATCTTCACTCCATTTTTGTCAATATTATATGCAGATGATTATTTCTCATCCTTTATATGAGTCTTAGGCTATTAAAACTGATAATTACACTACTTCGTACTCTTCTGACCCGTTGCGGCAAACAAACTTCTAAGTCTTATCTTGACCGCGCCAAGATTGGTTATCTCATCTATCTTAATCTGTGTATAAATCTTACCTTTTTCCTCGAGAATCCGTCTCACTTCATCAGTGGTTATGGCATCCACACCACATCCAAAGGAAACGAGCTGTACAAGATTAAGTTTGGGGTCACCTGCATCTGCAACATACTCTGCCGCAGCATACATTCTCGAATGATACATCCACTGGTTTAGCACTTTTGTGCGTACATGGTCAGCCATATCAGATACGGAATCCTCAGTAACGACCACTGCTCCGAGGTCGCATATAAGCTTGTTGATACCATGGTTAATCTCCGGATCAAGATGATAAGGTCTTCCCGCAAGAACAATGACCGGCTTCTCCTCACGCTTTGCGATACGAAGATACTTTCGCCCTTCCATACGCACCAGTCTCATGTGTTTCTCATATTCCTCATAGGCATAGTTACATGCCATGGACACATCTGCGAATTTCATCTTGCCAAAATATTTTTCAAGCACCTTATGGAACTTCTTTGTAAAATCCTTACGTCTGTGTATTCCCAGATACTCATATATGAATTTGACATCACGCAGTGCCTTGACATTTGCCTCTAACACTTCCGGATAGTATGCGACAACGGGACAGTTATAATGATTGTCACCAAGTCCCTCATCAAAATTATATGAAAGACAAGGATAGAAAATTGCATCAACATTTTCCTTGAGCAGCGCCTCAATATGTCCATGCATAAGTTTCGCCGGGAAGCAGACAGTATCCGAAGGAATCGTATGCTGACCGCTTAAATATAAACTCCTAGAGGAATTAGGTGATGTAACTACATTAAATCCTAACCTTGTAAACAGCGCATACCAGAATGGCAACAACTCATACATATTAAGTCCCATAGGAATTCCTATGGTACCTCTTGCTCTCTCCTTAGGAATCTCTGAACGTCTGTATTCCTCAAGTAAATGAAGCTTATAGGTATACAGGTCGTATTGCGGTCCTTCCGCTTTCTTCGATGTCGGTTTGTCGCAGCGATTACCGCTTACAAACCGCCTTCCGTTATCAAATATATTAATAGTCAATTTACAATGATTATTACAACCGTTACAGGTGGTCATCTTAATCTCATGGGTAAAGTTCTTAAGACCTTCCGCATCGAGCACACCACTCTTACCTGTACTGTTCTCCATGGCATATAAGGCACAACCATAGGCACCCATTATTCCTGCCATCTCAGGTCTAACCACATCATGACCGATCTCCTGCTCAAAGGCTCGAAGTACTGCATTATTAAGGAAGGTTCCTCCCTGAACAACTATATGCTCGCCAAGTTGTTTGGCAGAAGCCGCCCGGATTACTTTATATAAAGCGTTCTTAACTACCGATATTGAAAGTCCGGCAGAGATATTCTCTATAGAGGCTCCGTCCTTTTGCGCCTGCTTTACCGAAGAGTTCATAAATACGGTACAACGTGAACCGAGATCAACCGGTTTATCCGCAAAAAGTCCTAACTTTGCAAATTCTTCTATTCCATATCCAAGCGCCCCTGCAAAGGTCTGAAGGAATGAACCACAACCGGAAGAACAGGCTTCATTCAAGAAAATATTATCTATCGCATTATTTCTTATCTGGAAACATTTGATATCCTGTCCACCTATATCGATTATGAAATCCACATCCGGCTGGAACTTCTTAGCCGCAGTAAAATGTGCCACAGTCTCCACGATACCGTAGTCAACACCAAAAGCATTCATTATCATTTCCTCGCCATAACCCGTTACAGCGGACGATTCAATGTGAATATCGGGATACTGATTATAAAGGTCCTCCAAAAACTCTTTAATAAGAGGAACCGGATTACCGCCATTAGGCAGATAACGCGAACATAATATGTTAGCATTTTCATCCACAACAACTGCCTTCACTGTTGTCGAGCCTGCATCGATTCCAAGGAATGCATGTCCGGTAAGAGTGTCCACCTTCTTGATATGGTCAGAGTTCTTCTTATGTCTGTCTAAGAACTTATCAAATTCCTCCTTAGAAGTAAACAGCGGCTTACAGCTTGCATACCCTCCGGTAGCAGTATATCCCTCGATTTTCTTAATAAGCTCGTCTATATCAAATGACTTGTTATCCTTCTTAAGCGCCGCGCCCATTGCCACAAAATATAACGAGTTCTCGGGAGCTACTCCGGTGAGTTTCAAAGTATTGTCAAATGCCTTTCTAAGTTCAGAAAGGAATGTAAGCGGTCCACCGAGATATACTACCTTTCCCTCAATCTCACGTCCCTGAGCAAGTCCTGCAATAGTTTGATTAACCACAGCATAGAATATACTTGCTGAAATGTCATTCTTCTGCGCGCCCTGATTAAGCAATGGCTGCACATCCGACTTGGCAAACACACCGCAGCGACTGGCTATGGTATATATCTTATCATAATTCTTGGCAATCTCATTCATTTCTCCCGCTTCCATATTGAGAAGCGTAGCCATCTGGTCAATAAACGCTCCCGTACCGCCTGCACAGGAACCATTCATTCTTACCTCAAGTCCGTCCGTAAGGAAAAGAATCTTGGCATCCTCTCCACCAAGTTCAATAACCACATCTGTGCCGGGAATCATCTTATTGACAGCAACTCTGGTGGCATATACCTCCTGCTCAAATGGAATATTCAGAGTATCTGCAATACCCATTCCTGCCGAACCGGATATGGTAAGGCATACTTCTTTCTCATCAGGAAATTTCTCTCTGATATCAGAAAGCATGTGTACTGTTTTTTCTGTGATCTGTGAAAAATGTCGCTGATAATCTTTGTAGATAATCCGGTCATTATCATCTAATACGACACATTTCAATGTTGTAGAACCCACATCCAAACCTATTCTCATTGTGACACCTCATTTTTCTATTGCTATATACGCAAAAATCTACATATCTCACACTAAACAGACCTATTCTAACGCAAATGATATGTTTTAGCAAGTCCATTTTCTGGTACGCGGTCAATACTCCATGAGGATAGCACGACAGGGTGAACCGTCACAGCCACCAAGATTAAGCGGAGCGGCATTAAGAATATAGACTCCCTCATCCACACCTGCCAGTCTGATACCTTCTAACAAAACCACCTGCGCTCCGAGCATGATAAGATGTACTTCTTTCGGTGCTTCCTCCGGTCCTACCGTCTGGGATTCGTTTCCATAAAGCTTAATTCCCTGCTTTGCAAAAATCTTCGCTGCTTCCGCAGAAAGAGTAGAATCACCTTTTATCAGAATTCTGTCCGCCGCTCTTGCATCACTTTGCTTAGCCCTCTCGATAATCCTTAAAGCATCCTCTTCTTTCACTATCCCCTCATGTTCAGCTACATATGCATATCCTACAAACCTCTCTAAATCAACCTGATCAATAGTTTTGCCATCATCATAGAAATGAAACGGTGCATCCACGTGCGTTCCGTTATGAGCACACATTTTAAATTCTGTCAGGTTGCAGATTTCCCCATCACTTATAGACATCTTGCGCTCTTTAACGGGACTTGGGTCTCCGGGGAAAACCTTACATCCAAAAACTTCCTGTGAAATATCATATATTTTCATACGAAACTCCTCCTTTTGAATATTGGGTAATTCGTGTTATCATTCACAACAGTGCTTTCTCAATTGCGCTGATCAAAGTATCCGGTATCGCAGGTTTTAGAAGATATCCTGCCGGTCGAAGCCTTAAGACGGACTCAATATGTTTTCTATCATTAACGCTTGTCAGAAAAATTACAGGTATTGAACTTAATTCCTCATCCGCTCTTATCATCTCTAATGTCTGTCTTCCGTCACATACAGGCATTTCATAGTCTAATAACACAACATCCGGTCTGCTCTTTCCTATAGATGTCATCGCTTTCATTCCTGAATTGGCAAGAGTAATGTTATATTTATCCTCTAACATATTTTTAATATTTCTCAATGTGGCTGCATTGTCATCAACCACAAGAATCTTTTTTCTCGAATCGACAATGGCGGTTTCTTTTACAGGTAATTCTTTACCATTAAGTCCAAGTCTTTTGCAGACAGCCTCAAATACCGCCGAATTATCTATAGGTCGTATGAGGTTTTCAAACTGGTCTCTGTTATAAAAATCAGATAATGTACGAATCTCACTCTCTGTTCCGATCGTGAGCACCGGTATATCGGCAAACCCGGCATTTAACTTTTCAAAAAGTGAAGAATCCACGTCATACAGACCAACAAGACTTATTATTATAAGATCCGGTTCTACGACCTTGACCATCCCCATGGCATTATTAGTATTGTCCGCACATAATTGCACAGTAAAATATTTTTTCAGATAATTGTTAACATCCTTGATCAATTCATTCATCTTGCCTATAAGTAAAATCGTTTTCATAATCTTCACCTTTCTTTTCAATCTTCATTCCATGAATATATAATATTTTTCCTATACCAAAAGTGCTTCAATACTATCCATTATTTCCTCTGCCGCATCCTGATCAATATCTGCAACAGCCGCCGAAAGCGGAGCAATATACGCTTCAATCTCCGGTTCGTATCCGTATGATTTTATCTTTTCCATTATACCATCTGCTTTGTCTATGTCAAAGTCCTCTAATGCCTGCTTAAGCATTGCCATCATAGCCCTTATCATATCGGAATCGGCACTCTTTTTTGCCTCCGGAGCTTCAGTCTCATTTTCTCCTATACCGAATACACCCGTCAGTTTATCCTTATATGAATTCCATTCCATAATAAAGACCTCATGCAGTCGATTCAGGGTTTCAAAATTCTTATCCCTTGCAGCGTATTCAAGTATCTTCGCCATACCCGCAAGCGGCACGATTCCTATAGTAGCTGCCACACTCTTCATTCCGTGTACATGAATACGATATGAATCGTATAAAGAAGTAATTGTAACTTCTGACGTATCTTTTTCGAGGGAATCCTTGTTATCCTTGATAAGCTTTATTATTTCACTCCATATTCCGTCAAGTTTATCAGCCTGATTGACAAGCACATCATAGAATTCTTGGACAGAGGCTTCAAGCAGTTTAATATCCGGCAGATGTAACCATGCATAATTCCAATCTATACCATCTATTCCCGGCAGCTCATCAATCACATTGCCGGACTGTTTTCCTGTACTGACATAATCGCCATTACGTTCTTCATTTATCCCCTGTTTTATCATATCTTCCGGCAATCCCTCCCTTATTGCCTGCTCTAACTTATCCGATACAACAGGTTTGGATATAAAGCCGTCAAATCCTGCTTCAAGATATTTTTCCTTTGCACCGGTGACCGCATTAGCTGTAAGAACATAAATCGGAATATTATCATAGCCTTCTATTTTTCGCATACGATGCATAGTTTCAATACCATCCATATCCGGCATCATGTGATCCATAAAAACTATATTGTATCGTTCTTTTCCTGCCAGCTCCAGTGCTTCGACACCACCTGACGCTTCATCAACTTTAATTTCCGTTATTTTGAGAAGACTACGGAACACCTTACGATTCATCGCATTATCATCTACCACAAGCACTCGTGCATCAGGTGCCGTAAATGCGCCCTCATGTATATATCTTTCCTCGGGAGCGTGCATGAAATCCTCGTAAGCTCCAATTTCTTTGTCATCAACAATTTTCTGCCTTATGTCAAAGAAAAACTTAGAGCCCTTTCCGTATTCACTTTCAACCTCTAAGGCGCTGTTCATCATCTTCAAAAGTGAAATAGTTATATTAAGTCCAAGACCTGTACCCTCGATATGTCTGTTGCGACCTTCATCTATACGTTGATATGCCTCGAACAATTTCGGAAGGTCTTCTTTTTTTATACCCATACCGGTATCTTCTACTTCAAAATGAAGTACCTGTTCCTCACCCTCCCTATGTCCGTTTATACGCAGCCATACAGTTCCCTCGGCTGTATACTTCACTGCATTAGTAAGTATATTGGTCACTACCTGTCTTAATCGCACATCATCTCCAAACAAAACCGAAGCCAGTTTGCTTTCAACTTCTACTACTAACTTTATATCCTTTTCCTGCGCCCGCTGACATATCATATTGACCAGATCCCTAAATAATACCTGAAGCTCATTCTCTACGGGAATTATCTCCATTTTACCCGACTCTATTTTTGATGAATCAAGTATATCATTTATAAGGGATAGCAATGTGTTACCGGCAGTATATATGTCTGACGCATAACTTCTGATTTCCTTCTCGGTACTTTCGCGAAGAATCATCTCATCCATACCCAACACAGCATTGATGGGAGTCCTTATCTCATGGGACATATTAGCCAAAAATATGGATTTTGCCTGATTGGCATACTCTGCTTCCTCTTTTGCTTCCCTGATTTGCTCGTATTGCCTGTTGATGACTGCCATATTACTCATCTTTGCAACCATCCATGCAAGAAATGCCACCAGCATTATACCCACAAATATCACATACAGCCTGAAATACAGACGCTCGTATAACTCCGCTTCCTTGTGAAAAAGAAATGTCTCTTCATTCTTCACGACCCCGCTTATCACATCTACAATCTGTATCCGAAACTTGTAGTCACCATAAGGCAGGGTAGTATAATACATATCCGTAAGCTCTGTCTGGTGAAGTACAGTACTGCTATCGTCTATTCCCTCTAATTTAATTGATACCAGCGGATTTGAGAGCGCATAATCGAGTACCGCCGGCGTAATCTGCAATTTACCTCTCCCGGATGGAATATTATATATTCCCTTATCCTCAACAATTTCCTTCCCCTCTACCATAACTGAAGACAACACGATTTCATAATCATTGTTGAGCTCATTGTAAGCAGATTTATCAATGCATCTGACACCATCCGTACAGCACAGATATAATATGTCCTCAGACAAAACATTCCACGCATTTGCGGTAAGCGTTGTGTCAAAACCTCTGTTATTATTGAAAAGAATATATTGATATCCCTCATCCTTTATAAGTTCTTTTGCATTTACCACATATATACCCGCACTTGAACTTATCCATGCTTCATCCCTGTCGCTTATATACACATCATAATTATTGTTATACGGGAATGATTTGAGCCTATTTATCTCTCCACCTTCATCCTCATAATATAAGCCGTTAGAGGTCACATATATAAATCCCGAATCATATGGCACAATACGGAGAATGACAAGAGACTTAAGTCCTTCATCCGAGCCTGTATGACCGACTATTGTTCCGTCTTTTATCTTATATATTCCACCACCGTCAGAGCCAACAAGTATTGTTCCGTTATCACATTCCACAGCCGACAATATCTGCGGCACCAAAAGGCCGTCCCTCTGCCCCAGTGTTGACACTATCTTACCATTTTTTATGAAATTCAATCCTTCCGTAGACACAGCAAGTATAGTCCCGTCACTAAGCTCTAGAGTAAACCTGAATCTGTTTCCCAAAAGACCTTCATCATCCTCGATATACGACATGGTTTTATCAGGCTCTATATATATCAATCCGAGCGCTCCGTATGTACTGACCCAAATATTACCGTTACT
>JAFUGT010000045.1 GCA_017469275.1 Lachnospiraceae bacterium | reverse complement strand
ATCCGGAAGTGGTTGCAAGAGCATATAAGACTGCTTTGCTGGAGTTTCCGAAGGTATTCAAGCAGATAGAGTTTGCTGTATATTGTCCGCCCGGTGGAAGCAGAAACTATGATGTGTTTAGAAAGGTATTAGGATGAGTGCTATAAAGCCTTTCATAGATAAGATGCGGTGTGTGTATACGCACTACCGTGAAAATGTTATGAGGTGAGAGATATGGACGGGGTTGGATTATTTGTGATTATCACTCTGATAGTAATCGGTGCTGGTATTACGCTGGGTATATATGTGAGAAGAAGTAAAAAAAGCGTTCAAAGGAATCTTCCATTACAACAGAATGAGTTGAAATCCTCAGTTGCCAATGAACTGGCCGATATAAACAATCACAGTGTCTCTGTAACTATGTCAGAAATAAGAGAATTGATATTACAAGATGATAGTGGAAATCAGTTATCATTTCAGAGACCTAAGAATAATCCGATGGCAACAAAGTATCAGGAGGTACTTGCTGAGGGTACAAAAGCTGGTGGACATATAGTTCAGGGGGCGCTACCGGTACTTGGACAGGCGCACACTATAGCAGAACTGCAGAGGATGGCTCCTAATGGATTGTTCACAGCGACCGCTGATAAAGCAGTATTATCACATTTTGCAGATGGAACGTATACCACTATGGTGCGTGATTCAGGTAATCATCTTGTTGCTAATGCAGGTTTTAAAGAAGTAGGTCAGTTGAGCAAGGTTAATCCTGCTGTCGCTTTGGGAATTGGCATGCAAGCCATGGCGGCAATATCTGGTCAATACTATATGACGCAGATAAATGGACAGCTTGCTGAAATGAGCAAGAATCTTGATGAATTGATTGATATGCATCATGACGAAAAAATGGGTATATTACAGAATGCTCAAAAAAGACTCGCAGAGATTACCAGACGTACGATTGCAGATGAGTCAGATATAGATGAGATAAGAGACATACGTAATCGGATCGGAGAAGTATATCAGGAATATGAGACAAGGTTAAATCGGGAGTATGATGGAACGGTTGAGTTCAGTTCTGATAAATGGTTTGTCGAAAAAAGAGTGGACAGTTATTCTCAATTAGTGGATAAGCTTAACTTTACTATGAGAATATGTGCAGAGGCTGATAAATTGCGATTACAGTCAGAAGTTGCTGAGATTGCTGTTAGAATGAAGGTTAATGCCAGGGATCCGATGTTACCAGAATTATACGAACAGCTAAACGATAACTTTAATAATAGTCTCGTAAAGCAACTTAGAGATCATCCAGAAGCTGTATTTAGACCAATCATTGATAATGGCGAGAAGATTGTGGGTGATGGCAAGGATCTTGGATTTATAGACAAGGATAGGGATAAGCTGATACAACTCATCACAGAAAAATCCAAGGATACTGTGGAATTGTATTCAACAGCTGATGAAAAAGAGTTGGCTGAACAACTTATAGAGGAAAAAGATAGATCATCTGAAATACTTATGATGATAGATGAAAAAGGTAACCAAAGAGTATTTGTACCTGCGTCGCAGGGATAGAGAGGTTATATGGAAGTAGAGAAGATATATTTTGATATGGACGGCGTTCTTGCTGATTTCGAGCGTGGGGTAAAGGAAATATGCGGTCTTATTCCACCATCACAGAACGCAAAGCACCATAAGCCCGGTGAGGATGATGAAATGTGGGAAGCTATTAAAGCATGCCCGCATTTCTATGATTATCTGGAACTGATGCCGGGAGCAAAGGAAATGTTTGATGCTGTGTACGGCAAGTATGGTGATAAGTGTGAAATATTGACAGGTATCCCAAAGCCAAGGCGTGAGATTGTTAATGCTGCATCAGATAAGAAGGCATGGGTTAAGCGGCTACTGTCAGAGGATATTAGGGTTAATATCGTATTCCGTGAAGAAAAGCCGCAGTATTGTACTGGAAAAGGCTGCATTCTGATCGACGATATGGAGCGGAATATCAAGGAGTGGAATGAAATGGACGGTACCGGCATTGTGAATGTAACAGCCGATAACACAATGGAGCAGCTTAAAAAACTGGGAGTATTATAGTGCAGAACTTTATTTTGAGGGTTTGCCAAGCGTTTTGAGGGTCTGACTTGAGGGTCAGGCCCT
>JAFUGT010000006.1 GCA_017469275.1 Lachnospiraceae bacterium | reverse complement strand
TGCACTCGAAATGCTACGCATTTCTCGTTCTTCGGCATTCGCCTAATAGATATGTTTATGCTGATGTGCTTTTGTGATAAAGCTCCCATAGCACACAGCATAAACATATCTGCACTGCTCATTGCTTTATGATATGCCTAAAAGGAATATCATGATATTCATTATAACAATTAGCAAATAATTATACAAGATGTTATATTATGTAATGAAGTAATATATTAATTTGATTTTTTATAACATATGGAGGTATATAATTATGATGAAAACGGAAGAATTAAAATTGGTAACTGAATGGGATAAAACATTTCCAAAGAGTGATAAGGTAGAACATAGTAAGGTAACTTTTGTAAATCGATATGGAATTACACTGGCAGCGGATATATATGTACCAAGGAATGTAGAAGAAAAACTTCCGGCAATTGCAGTTTCCGGTCCCTTTGGTGCAGTTAAAGAACAGTGTTCAGGTCTTTATGCACAATCAATGGCAGAAAGAGGTTTTTTAACGATTGCTTTCGATCCGTCCTTTACAGGTGAAAGTGGTGGACAGCCTAGATATATGGCATCTCCGGATATAAATACTGAGGATTTTATGGCAGCAGTTGATTTCCTTTCATTAAATGATAAGGTTGATCCTGAACGCATAGGCATAATAGGTATCTGTGGCTGGGGTGGTATGGCAATAAATACTGCGGCACTTGATACCAGAATCAAGGCAACTGTAGCATCTACAATGTATGATATGACAAGAGTCAATGCAAATGGTTACTTTGATTCCGAGGACAGTGAAGAAGCACGTTATGAAAAGAAGAAGGCGATGTGTGTTCAGAGAATTGAAGATTTAAAATCCGGGGAATATAAACTTGGTGGCGGTGTTGTAGAGACTGTTACAGATGATATGCCATTCTTCGTTAAGGATTATCATGATTATTATAAGACAGACCGAGGCTATCATATCCGTTCACTTAATTCAAACGGAGGATGGAATGTAACCGGATGTGAGTCATTTATGAACCAACCGATATTAAAGTACAGTAATGAAATTCGTAGTGCCGTTTTGATAATTCATGGAGAAAAGGCTCATTCCTGTTATTTTGGGAGAGATGCTTATGCTAATATGATTAAAGACAGCAAATATGCAGATAATAAAGAATTGATGTTGATACCGGATGCTGTTCATACTGATTTATACGATGGTGGTGATAAGGATTATATTCCTTTTGATAAGCTTGAAAGCTTCTTCACAGAGTATCTGAAATAAGTCTTAGGAGGCATGAACATAGCCTATGAAAATTTTAAGAATATTTGAAAAAAGAATAACAGCTCTTCTTATTGTTACGGCTATGATGTTGACTGCTTTTGGATGTTCGAATCAGGATGCAGAAGAAGAAACAACGGATACATCAGAGAACACGCAGACAGAGGAACCGGATACTTTGAACCAAGATGAAAACTTAACAGATAATGAGAATGAAAATGTACCCGAAGAAGTAACGGAAAATGAGTCTGAAAAAGAACAGGAGAACAAGATGGTTTTAAAGATTAACAATGAAGAGGTTTTGGTTGACTGGGAGGATAATGAAAGTGTAGAAGCACTACAAAAGATATGTAGTGAGGAAGCACTTACTATACAGCTTTCTATGTATGGCGGAAATG
>JAFUGT010000044.1 GCA_017469275.1 Lachnospiraceae bacterium | reverse complement strand
TGAGATCATCGGTGTTAAGGAAGAGACACAGAAGACTGTTGTAACTGGTATCGAGATGTTCCGTAAGTTGCTTGACGAGGCTCAGGCTGGTGATAACATCGGTGCACTTCTTCGTGGTATCCAGAGAACAGACATCGTTCGTGGACAGGTTGTTGCTAAACCGGGTTCAGTAACATGTCATAAGAAGTTCACAGCTCAGGTTTACGTTCTTACAAAGGACGAGGGTGGTCGTCATACACCTTTCTTCAATAACTATCGTCCTCAGTTCTATTTCAGAACAACAGACGTAACAGGTATCTGCGAGTTACCTGCAGGTACAGAGATGTGTATGCCTGGTGATAACGTAGAGATGACTATCGAACTTATTCATCCTGTTGCTATGGAGCAGGGTCTTACATTCGCTATCCGTGAGGGTGGTAGAACAGTAGGTTCTGGTCGTGTTGCTACAATTATTGAGTAAGAGCAGAGAACTTAACGAATGCGAGTCACAGACGAAGCATGAGTTTAGTCGTAGCCTTATTGACGCCCTTAGTGAAATCAAGCGTTAGCGCAGATTGAACTTAGAAGTCGATAATTGATTTAAGCTAATAAATGAAAGGCTTTCCGAGTATTCTTGGGAAGCCTTTTTACGTTCGGGGAAACTAATGAAATAAATTGACTTTAATATTTATGTAATGACTTTGTTGATAATTATATTCAAAACTATATTTAAAATGTTGCATATTTTCCGGATTTGTTGTATATTATAATTACTAATTGGGGTATGTGTTTGCGGATGCATACTTGAGAGAGTCGGAGTGATCCGGCTCTCTCGCGTTATAGGCATATTTGCAATTTTTTTGGCAACAAAATATCTTACAACCGCAAAAATGTGAAACGAAATGAAGGAATATGTATCAAAGCGCACACCATGGTTGCTGTTCTGTCGTTTTAAAACAAACAAAGATACAAACGAAAAGCGAAGGAAAAATCCTTCGCTTATCGTATAAGGGGGAGGGGGGAGGAGTACACTTCGACCTGCCCTAAGGCTTGGTCTGAGTACTCGATATGAAAAGTATTTACAATACATACTATATAAGAAAATTGTGAACAAAAAGTGTTTAAATAATTTAGAGTTTGTGAAGTTAATAAAGAAAATCTTAAGTGATATTAATAATTAACGCCTAATTTATATACATTAAATAAGGAGAAGTAAAGTATGATATTTAGAGGCATTGAAAAGAAGGAAGCAGGGAAGTTCATAACCAGATATGATATAACCTATGAGACTGTTGATCACAAAGAGAAAATATATGAGATGATAAGCAGAAATCCCAATCTCAAAACAAGAGAAGAACTAGCGGACCATCCGGCGGATTCAGTAGTGCTTATTATGCATGATGAGAGTGGAGAAAAGTTACTTCTTAATAAGGAATATAGAATGGCCTGCGGAGATTTTGTTATCAATTTTCCGGCAGGACTTATTGATCCGGGAGAGGATTATGAGACCAGTGCAAGAAGAGAGCTTAAGGAAGAGACGGGTCTTGATATAATTAGTATAGATGATGTGCTTCCTGAAAGTTTTAGCGCAATCGGATTTTCTAATGAAAAGAATATATGTGTAGTCGGCGTGGCAGCGGGGACATTTACTCCAAGCACATCCACAGCGGAGGAGATAATAGCTTCCTGGTATACCAAAAAAGAAGTCCGGGAACTGCTGCAAAAGGAGTATTTCGCAGCCAGAACCCAGGCTTACTGTTATCTGTGGAGCAATTCCTTGTGAGCTTATTATTGATGGCATTTAGAAAAAAATTACAATCTGTAAATCAGGCGGTAAATAATGCCGTTGCAAAAACATATCAAGCCAGATAATTATATACCATTACGAAGTGACAAAAACTTCCAATCATTACAAAACAGTGGAAAAGCTCATGATTACCAAAGTTTTTCCAGTTGAACTTCTTAAGAAGAGGAAGTTTTAATGCATAGATTATTCCTCCAATAGTATAAATGATACCGCCTACCAAAAGCCACATAAATGCTCCGTGAGACAAACCTTTCATGATGGAAGAGAAAGCAAACACTACAAGCCATCCCATGCCTATATATAATACCGATGAAACCCAATGTGGACATGTGATCCAGCAAATCTTGAAAATAGTTCCTATAACTGTAATTGACCATACCGTTATAAGCAGCGGAATTCCTATGTTCTTAGGAAGAACGATAAGACATACCGGAGTGTAGGAGCCGGCAATCAGAACAAAAATCATAGCGTGGTCAATTTTGCGGAGTATGCGGTTGACTTTTTCTGATATATCAAAGGTGTGGTAAGTGGTACTCGCGGCATAAAGCGCTATCATGCTCAGTATGAATATAATAAATGCGCTTAGATAAGAACTATTGCTGCCATGGTATGCTTTAATTATTAATGGTGCGGCGGCAATAATTGCGCCTATCATTGCAATAAAATGAGTCAGTGCACTTCCGGGGTCTTTAATCTTGAATGATGTATTCATATCGTCACGTCCTTTCTGGAAATCTTATATAACCGGGTAGGTTGCTAAATTGTAATTATAAAAACTTTATCATGTAGTTTTCAATACTACGTCATGCAGTATCTATAATATATCTTATTAATAGAATATGCAAGATGTTTTTTTAAATTAGTGAAATTTTTTACAGTTTTTTAATCTTTACAACGATTATTGATTGTGGTAACGTGTATATTGGTTTATCAGGTATACATAAAGTAATTCCTGATTATGAGGAAAGTTAACTTTTGGCAAAGGATTTGTTATTAAGGAAGTAGACTTTTTTAAAGGATTTGTTAATAGGGAAAAAACAAAAACAGGAAAAAACAAAAACAGGAAAAAACAAAAACAGGAAAATGACAATAACAGGAAAATGACGATTAAACGGAGGGATACATAAATGGGAAAACAATCGTGGAAACCGGGAAATATGCTTTATCCTGTTCCGGCAGTTCTTGTAAGCTGTAGGGATAATGAGGGAAATGACAATGTGTTAACGGTAGCGTGGGCGGGAACGGTTTGCTCCGATCCGGCAATGCTCTCAATTTCAGTAAGAAAAGAAAGACATTCACATAAAATGATCAAAGAAAGTGGAGTGTTTGTAGTCAATTTAACTACGGATAAACTTGTTCGAAGCACAGATTATTGCGGAGTTAAGAGTGGACGGGACGAGAATAAGTTTGAGACGGCCCATCTTACTAAGGGTGAAGCAGAAAAAATTAATGCTCCTGTCATTATGGAGAGCCCTGTCAACATAGAATGTAAGGTGAAGCAGGTTATAGAACTTGGAAGCCATGACATGTTCCTTGCTGAGGTGGTAAATGTACAGGTCTCTGATGAATATATGGACGAGAAGGGGGCATTTCATCTTGAAAATACGGGACTTATCGCCTATTCTCATGGTGAGTATTACGAGCTTGGCAGAAAGCTGGGTTCATTTGGATACTCAGTCAGGAAACCTGCTCATACAAAGGTGAGAAATGCATAACATGATTGATAAGTGATTTTCAGGCTGCCGCGAAGGCAATATTTGGTAATATTAAAAGTATGAGAAGCTACTTATGTGATATATGAAAAGAGGAAAGAAGTTGAAAAAGATAGATTTTAAGACAAGAGCACAGTGGAGTTACTTTAAATCGGCAATCTTTGGACTGGCGATAGGGATGCTTATTGCGCCGGGCATTTCAGACCTTATAAGAGGATATGAAAATGCAGCTCCGGTAGAAAGCACAAGTGTTAAGGATAAAGTTAGGGATATGGCTGATTCCGTCATGGATTATTTTGTGCCGGGGCAGAAGGTTAAAGTTCTTATTAATGGCAATGTGGCAGCTATCGCAAAAAGCAGGAGTGAAGCGGAGGAAGCCTATAAACAAGCGAGGCTTTCCTATAATTCCGACGGCATTAAGCCCTTGTGGATAGATGTAAGTTATGAAGATGTTGATAGAGAAAATGATAAAGATGTGGCATTGCTAAAAGAAATGAAGCCCTTAAAGGGACAGGAGTTGACCGACTCTATAATGGCGGCATTTGATCATAATTCTGACAGTGAAAAGAAACTTGCCTATACAATGCGCATTGATGATTATATCGTCACTCTTGAGAAGTTTGAGGATGTGGTATCCGTACTTGAAAGGGCGCAGAGCGTATATGATACGGAGGACGAATTCCGTGTGGGGCTCAAACAGCCGGAGAGCAAGAATGTGGCAATATATGAAGTGGAGATAAATGAAAAAGTTGATGATATAGAGCGCAATGTTCCCGACAAGATAGAGAATACAGAAGAGACTACTGACGGAACTGATAAAGAGGCTTCTTCAACAACCGAGAGTGCAATTGGAGGAACGAGCGAAGAGAGTTCTTCGCAAACAGAAGAGACTATTGAAGGAACGGGCGAACAGGATTCAACGAAAACGGGAGCAATGATTGAGATACCGGCGTATGTAAGGACGGCCCTTACAGAAGGAGAGCCGGAAACCGGGGAAGTCTCAAACACTGGGGAAACCGACAGCAATGATGCCGAAGCAGATACTGAAGGTGATAATTCCGATGCTTCTGAGAACACAGATGGTGAAGCTGATTCTGACTCTTCGGATTCCGATGAGGATACTGCTGACGAACTCAAAGTAGATGAGAATGATCCTGAAGTGGTTTCTGCGGAAGCCAAATTAGGAGCGGAAGACGGAATCAAATATGTAGGTTTTTCTGACAGAATATATGTGGCTGAAACCTATGTGAATAAATCGGAGATTAAGAGCGGGGAGACTGTCTATAATGAAGTCACAACTCCTGTGGAAGAGGCGGGAGTCTATGTGGTAGAGCCGGGTGACTGTCTGTCGATTATTGCTGAAAAGGTTGGGATGACAGAGGATAAGATCAAAGAATTAAATGAAGGTATAGAGGACGATAGCGATATCTATTATGATGACCGACTTAACATTTTGGTACCCACACCTCCTGTTGAGATAATGATGGAGAAGCAGGAGACCTATACCGAAAAGTATTATGCTGATGTGGAGTATCAGGATGACGGAAGTATGTATATAGGAGAAACGTCGGTTATTCAGGAGGGCTCTCCCGGAATCCATACGGTTACCGATCTTGTCACCTATAAGGGGAATTTGGAGAGTGACAGAAAACACATTGACGAGGTTGTTGAGACGGCTGCTGTAGCGGAAGTTGTGCTTAGAGGAACCAAGTCAAAACCTACATATATGTATCCTGTTACTAACTGGAATATCACTTCTAACTTTGGCTACAGATGGGGAAGATTGCATGCAGGTACAGATGTCGGAGTACCTCAGGGTACTACAGTCAGAGCTTCAAGAGGTGGTCAGGTCGTTACTGCCGGATGGGTTGGCGGATACGGAAACTGTGTCATTATTGACCATGGCGATGGGGTTTCCACAAGATACGGTCATTTAAGTCAGGTGCTGGTAAGTGTGGGACAGTATGTGGATCAGGGAGATCAGATTGCGCTTTCCGGCAACACGGGTAGAAGTACCGGACCGCATCTGCATTTCGAGATAAGAATTAATGGCGAAGCGGTTGACCCGATGCCTTATTTGCAGTAATTGTAAATAATTAAAAATGCTTTTATTAACTGGGGAAGTATGGTAGAATTAATGTAATTTTTTAATCGGGGAAGAGGAGTTATGAAAAGTACATATGATAGAGTATTTGCAGCTTTATTAGCCGTACTTGCTGCAATATTGATATTGATTAATCCATTTTACGGAATGGACTCTTATATCACAGATCATTTGTATACGAAACTTTCAGGGACAGACAGCAATATTGTGATAATAGGGGTTGATGAGGAGACACTTTCTGAATATGGCAATTTCAATCTCTGGTCAAGGGAAAAGACTGCGGAATTGATTGAGAAGCTATATGAAGACAAAGAAAATGCACCTGCCATAGTGGGATTGGATTTCATTTTTACAGATTATTTTGACGAGAAGTCTGATCTTAGGCTGGCACAAGCAGCAAATCTTGCAGACGGTAATGTTGTGGTGGGAACCAATATCGTGTATAGAGGAAGGACCGAAAGAGCCAGTGACGGAACTCTATACTATAATAAAGACTATATAGATAATATCGAAATGCCTTATGAGGAGCTAAAGGAAGTATCAATTCCGGGCTTTACCAATGAATGTATAGCTCGCGACGGATATGTCAGATATGCAATGAATTCTGTTAAGGTGCCTGATGGTATTACGGAAGAAGATTTTCAGGATAGTTTTGCATATTCGATTTATAAGCGTTATATGCAAATATCAGGTGAAAACGTTGATGAACCGAAGACAAACTCGAACGGACAGTTTCAATTTCTTTATTCCGGAGAATCAGGAGAATTTTCCAAAGTATCATTAAATGCTGTATTAGACGGCAAGGTTCCTGCTTCGGCCTTCAAGGATGCAATTGTATTGGTGGGAGCTTATGCGCCGGGATTTCAGGATTCTTACCAGCCTGCTTCTGACCGGGGTAATACAATGTATGGTGTGGAAATCCACGCCAATATAATACAGGCTTACCTGCAGGGAAAGACCATGGTGCTTGCAGATAAAGTGGCAATGGCTGTTATAACGATATTGCTATTGGAATTATATTACATTGTAACTTTCGGCATGCAATTGAACAGAAAAATAGCAGGGACGGTAATCCTTGCTGTGTTATATGCCCTTGCAGGCAGAATTCTTGCAGGTATAGGGTTGGCGATTCCCTGTGTATATATATTTGTATTGTTATTCATAATGGATATCTATTTTGTGATTGACAATTACCAGAGGGAACTTAAGAAGCAGATGTGGTCATTTACAGAGGCGATGGCGGCTGCTATCGATGAGAGAACCCCTTATAACGCAAGTCATACCAGAAATGTTGCAAAGTACAGTGGGATGATAGCGGATCATATTAATAAATGTCATAAAATGGGGACTGAGAAAGAGCATTTCTCAAGGAACAGAAAAGAACAGCTTGTGATGGGAGCACTTCTTCATGATATAGGAAAGATTGCTGTGCCATTGTCAGTGATGAATAAGGCGACAAGATTAGACGGCAAAGAGAATGATATCGAGAAACGTTTTGAGATGATAAGGCTTAAAGCACGTATCAGTTTTTTGGAAGGTAATAAGAATAAAGACTGGTATGATGATACTGTGGCTAAAGTGGATGAAGCCTGGGATGTTGTTACAAAGATTAATGCTGCAGGTTTCGTTGATGAGGATACAAGAGCTTTGCTTGATAATGTGATAGATTATGAATATAATGGAGAAATCCCCTTTTTTACAGATGAGGAAAAGGAATGTTTGAGGATTGTCAAGGGTACTCTTACGGACGAGGAACGCAAGGTGATGGAAAGTCATGTTGTTATAACAAAGAGGATTTTAGATAAGGTATATTTTAACAGATACTTTAGAAATTCTCCCCTGTGGGCAGCGAGACACCACGAAAGTCTTGATGGCAAGGGATATCCGGAGGGATTGACGGCAAATCAGTTGAGTACGGATGCAAGAATACTTGCTGTTGCGGATATATGTGATGCATTACTTGCAACGGACAGACCTTATAAGAAACCGATACCTATGGAAAAGGCCTTCGACATAATGAGGGATATGGCGAAGAATGGGAAGATAGATGGTAAGTATGTTGAGTATCTTTATCAGTGCCTTAACGAAAGCGAGGTCTGATACCTACCGGTATCTAAATTATACAGTATGAAAGGTTGGGAGAACTATGAAGATTGGAGAGTTTCTTAAGACCGCGAAAGGTAAAGTGACGATGATCGGTGGAACGACTGTTGTGGCGGTCGGTATAATTGTGGCGGTGCTGCTTCAAGGCGGCGGTTACAGAAGTATTCTTGTTAAACAGGTTGAGGGTACGGTCAATATCGTTGGTGAGAAAAATAACGGTGAGGCATATTCGGGGGAACGTCTCTACAGCGGAGATGATGTGACGGTGCTTGAGGCTTCGTCGTTGACCATGTGCATGGATAATGATAAATATGTTTATGCAGACGCCAATACACATTTTAAGTTAGAGGCAAGTCCTGCCAAAGAGGACAGCAGGATCAGAATCATACTTGACAAGGGTTCTGAACTTAATGAGTTAAAGTCTAAGCTAGGCTCAAATGATTCCTATGAAGTGGACACGCCTAACTCCACAATGTCTGTGCGAGGTACTGTTTTCAGGGTGACAGTATATGTGGGGAGCGATGGACTTGTATATACCTTATTGGAAGTCAAAGAAGGTTTGGTCTTTGTAAGATTAAAGACTCAAGATGGCACATTTAACGGTGTTGAGAGGGAGTTTAAAGCCGGTGAAAGTGCACTTATAAGAGGTAATTTCGATTTCTCTGAATTCATAGAAAATGATGAGGGGGAAGTTGAACGACATCTTGATTATGAGTCGTTGCCGGAAGACAGTGTGGAGCGACTTATAACATTATTGAAAAATGAGCTTGATATTGATGAAGAATCAGATAACCTGGATGGAAATATAGAATCAAAGGATGATAAATCTGAAAAAGACGATAAAGGTAAAAAGGTTGATTCCGAGGGTAATCCCGTAGATGAGAAAGTAGATGATAAGTCGGAGGCAGATAATAAATCTGAAAAGGATAAAAAGACGGAATCAAATACTTCAAGCGAACAAAAGACTGAGAAAAAGGCAGACAGTAAAAAGAGTACTGATAACAAAAAGAATACATCTCAGAAGAAGAAAACAGATACTGCGACAGAGAATACTGCACAAACGGATAAAACTCAAGAAACTAACAATACGGCGCAGACAAAGAATACAGATGAGAAGAAGACAGAACAGTCACAGACTTCTGCCGAGAAAAAAACAGAAGAGAAAACAGAGCATGTTCATACGTTAGGAGCATGGGAGACTGTTACAGAGGCTACCTGCACATCAAACGGAAGCCGCCAGAGAAGATGTACTTCCTGTGGCGAGGTTGTTGACAAAGAATCCATAGCGGCTACGGGGCATAGCTGGGGGGCATGGACCACAGTTGCAAATGCTACCTGTACTTCAGCCGGTTCTAAGAAAAGAACCTGTACTTCCTGTGGAGAGTCGGAAACATCAAGAGTTGCAGCTTTAGGGCACGATTGGGTAACTCATAAATCGGAGTCGACGGGCGCAGATGGATATTTTATTACATGGGAAGAATGTTCAAGGTGCGGTTTGACAAAATGATTAATAAATGTTTAACTGTAGTAGATGCATTTAAAGGAGGCGCTAACATATGATCGACACAGATTTGATAACGGTCAATGAGCAGAGTAGCATAAAAATTAAGGGAAGCAGTGTGCTTTATTTTGATCCGTTTCATATAAGGGAATTTGAACTGGATGCAGATATAGTCTTTTTGACACATGGACATTACGATCATTTTTCTCCTGAGGATATAGAAAATGTGGCAAGTGGCAATGCGATTTTTGTCGTACCGTGGAAAATGGTAAAAGAAGTCAAGAATATCGGAGTGTCTGATGAACGCATAATAGCAATCAAGCCCGGTGAAGAAAAGGATATCACTGACCGCAAAGGTAGTAAGGTTAACGTCAAGGCTGTTCCTGCCTATAATATGATCAAGCCTTTCCACCCGAAAGCGCAGAAATGGTGCGGCTATGTGGTCACGATTGATGACACTACGTTGTATGTGGCAGGAGATACAGACGGACTTAAGGAGAATGAAAACATTAATTGTGATATTGCATTTATTCCCATTGGCGGTACATATACAATGAACTATAAGGAAGCCGCACATTTTGTCAACGCTTTGAAACCTAAGATGGTAATACCTATACACTATGGAACTATTGTTGGAGAAAAGGTATACGGTGAAAGGTTTTCAGAATTGGTGGATGATGATATTAGAATAGTGAAGAAATTGTTTGTTTAAACAGACAAGTGATTATATGATATAAGGAGATTGTAAAAATGGATCAACAACAGATGCCAAGTGAAACAGAATGGCAGGTAATGGAGATTGTGTGGGCGAATAACGACACAATGACATCTCAGGAGATAATAAAGGAGATGGAACAGGGCGATAAGAGTTTGTCACCTAAGACAGTGAGAGTGCTTATCAATCGTTTATGTCAGAAACAGATATTGGATTATTCAGTGGATGAGAGGGATTCCCGTATATATCACTATTTTGCAACGAAGACAAAGGAAGAATGTTTGAAGGCAAAGAGCAGGCATTTTGCTGACAGTTATTTTGCCGGTAATCAGGCAAGGGCTTTGGCTACGCTGATTACAGGAGCGCATTTAACGGATTCCCAGATGAAAGAACTAAGAAAATTATTGGATATCTGAAAGTTAAGCTGTAAGGGTTTGATACCTTTGCAGCTTATTTCTTAAAATTTTATAAAATATTTGCCTTTATGTGCAAAATCTACTATAATAGTGCTGTATGTAGATTTTTAACCCAATATCTAGTATAGAAAAGAGGCAGGTACTGACATGAAATTCATTCATATGGCAGATGTTCATCTGGGAATTCAACCGGATAAGGGGAAACCCTGGAGTGAGGCCAGAGAGCAGGAGATAAAGGAAACATTTGTTAGAGTTATTGAGGATGCTGAGGCGAGACAGATAGATCTGTTACTTATTGCAGGTGATCTGTTTCATATGCCGCCATCAGAGGGGATGCTTAGAGATGTAGATTATATGTTGTCTAAGCTCACCAACACGAAGACGATTATTATAGCCGGGAACCATGATTATATGAAGCCGGATAGTCCGATGGCCAATTATCAGTTTTCTTCTAAGACTATATGTTTGTCTGCAGACAAGATAAGCAATGTATATATGAAGGATATCAATACCTGCGTAACAGGTTTTTCATATAACAGCAAAGAGAACAGAGAAGATATTATCGATCATATCAAACCTGCAAAACAGGGTGCATTTAATATTCTCCTTGCTCATGGAGGAGATGCGAATCACCTGCCTTTCAGTAAGAAAACACTTAGGGAGACCAACTTTGATTATGTCGCATTAGGACATATTCATAAGCCGGAGATCATCAAAGAGAATCAGGTTATAATGTGTGGTTCATTAGAACCGATTGATTATACGGACACGGGTGCAAGGGGATATATATTTGGCGAGGTGGTTGACGGAATTGTCAAGACACAGTTCATTCCTATAGCCAAACGAACATATATGAATCTTCTGATCAATATCAAGCCCGACCACTCACCTGCGATGATACTTGATCTGGTGGACAGACAGATAAGAAATCTGGGTGAGGATAACATTTATCGTATTCTTGTAAAGGGACATAATCATAACCATGATGTTTTTGATTTCACAAGTCTTACCAACAAATATAATATTTATGAGGTTGTAACTGAGGATAGTCGGGATGAATATGACATTAACAAGATTTATCAGGAGAATCAGGATAATCTGATAGGAAAGTTTGTCAACCAGCTCTCGGATAATTATTATAATGATGAGGTGTACAAAAAGGCAATTAATTACGGACTTGATGTGCTTCTTAAAACTGCACAATAGAAGTTGCCTGAAGGCAGATTGGAGATAAAATGAGAATCAATAAATTGCATTTACAGGATTTTGGAAAATTTCATGAGAAAGATATTGCGCTGACACCGGGAGTTAATATCATATACGGTTCCAATGAGGCAGGAAAGACAACTACCAAGGACTTTATTATTGATATGATATACGGTATCGATAAGGCAAGAGGTATCGGCGCCAGATTTGATCACTATGAAAAGAGAAGACCTATTAACGGAGCTGCATATTCCGGCTCTATGGAATTTTCTACAGAAGACGGTGAATATATTGTAGAGAGAAATTTCTCGAAGAATGAGAAAAAGACAGTTCTTCGTAACCTTGATACAGGAAGAGAGATTCTTCTTAAAAAGGATCATGATCTTTGTGGTACAGTTATCAATACCGATAAAAGTACATATCTTAACACACTCTGTATAGGACAAATGGAGGCTGCAACGGATAAGGATATTGCAGATAAACTTAACAACTATATCGTCAATATGGCTTCGGCAAAGAATGGTGAGATAGATGCAGTAGGTGCCATAATTGAACTTAAGAACAAGAAGAAACAATTTACCGACAAAGAGTATGATGCTAAGTTAGCTGAACTTACATCTAAACTACAGCTTGACCGCGATTATGACGGTGAACTTAATGCAGCGAGGGAAGAATATAGAAAGGTTGAGGAAGAACTTAATAATCCCGGTGCGGATCAGCTAAAGTTCACCCCTATTAAGAATGCTGCGGTAGAAGAGGAAGAAGAAAGACAGAAGAAGCTCAAAGAGGAGGAAGAGGCAAGACAAGAAGAGGAGAATCCTCTGACAAAGCGTGAAAAAGATCTGAAAATGCTTCGCAATATGGGTAAGAAGAGCGCACTTGACAATTCCTTTGTGATACTTCTTTTAGCACTTATAATGATGGCGATATTTGTTGGTATTGCATATGTTGTTCCGATTAATGTTCCTCAGGTCAAGATGGGAATAATCATATTCGGTATTGCCCTTGCCATGATGACTACGATCAGGGTATTCATGAGAAGAAGTGAGTTGTATAAGCTGATGGAGGAGCTTGAGATTGAACAGGGCTTTGAAGAGGCCAAGAGCGACAGCTCCACAATGGATATATCAAAGAAGACAGCGATTGTTAACAGACTTTCTGAACTTAGGGTTAAGCAGGAAGAGATATTAAAAGAGCGCGGTGAACAGGAACAGTATATGAATGAGATCAATGAGCTTAAGGCTAAGAATTCTTCTAATCTTATTGAACTTCAGGCGATTGATCTTGCTATCAAAACTATACAGGATCTTTCCGAGGAGATATATGATTCCTTCGGAGGAGTGTTGAATTCCCAGGTTTCTGAGATTATTTCAAAGATAACAGATGGCAAATATTCCGAGGTTCGTATCGATGACCAGTTGAGAGTGATGGTCAAGAGTGGTAATTCATTTATTAGTATGGATTATCTTAGTACAGGTACTATCGAGCAGATATATCTTGCTCTAAGACTTTCAATAGCAAATGTAATAATAACAGAAGAGCTTCCTATAATAATTGATGATATATTTGTTACTTATGATGACCAGAGATTATACGAGACTCTTTCATGTATAGGCGAATACCTGAATCGTCAGATTATTATCTTTACTACTAATATTAAGATTCAGGATATATTTAACAGATTAAATGTGCCTAATTATTCAATTGCTTTATAAAGCAATAATAAAGCTGGAAATGAGGTAAATTATGGCTGATTACAAGAGAACTACCACGGGAGCGACCGGAGGAGCTAATAATACATCCGGTAATACACCTAAGAAAAGTGAACAGTCTGAAAAAAAAGAAAAGACACCCGAAGAGGTTGAAAAGGCAAGAAAGAGACAGGCAAAAAGGGAACGCCGAAAAAAGAGAAGACGGGTGAGAAGAATAATTCTAAGTTATCTTCTTGTGGTATTTCTGTTGGTAGTTGTAATAGGCGGCTACTATGTATATGAGCGTTTCGGCAAATACTTCTTCGAATACAGGGATGCGGCGATAGCGCTTGTGGCTGATTCAAGTCCTGATACTTTCCGTCAGGATGAGACCTCCATCGTATATGATGCGAACGGCAAAAAACTTCGTGAAGTCAAAGGTGAAAAGGAAGTTTATTACAAGACTTATGACGAGATTCCTTCATATTTTGTAGAGGCTATGGTGTCGGTAGAGGACAGAAGATTCTACGAGCATAACGGTGTTGACTATGAAGGTATTGCCAGAGCGGCCTACATACTTTTCAAGAATAGCGGTGAGATAACGCAGGGTGCCAGTACCATAACCCAGCAGTTGGCCAGAGGTATATTCCTTACTAAAGAGGTAAAGGAAGAGAATGAAGAGACAAGGCTTAAGTACGAGAGAAAGATCAAAGAGATTTTTGTTGCATGGGAGATGGAGAAGAAATATACAAAGCAACAGATACTTGAGTATTATCTCAATAATATCTTCTTTGCCAATGGTTATTACGGAATAGGTGCTGCAGCCAAAGGATATTTTGATAAGGATCTTGATGAGGTTTCAATCTCTGAAGCTGCCTTCCTTTGCGCAATTCCCAACAGCCCCAGTTATTACGATCCGAGATCTAATTACGATCATACCATTGAGCGTCGTAATAAGATATTAAATGATATGCACGAACTGGGATATATTAATGATATCGAGTTGGAGATGGCGCTGGAAGAGAATATAGAATTGGCCAAACCTAAGAAGATCAGCCATGATTATATAGAGACCTTCACCAACTTCTGTGCGACCGAAGCATTGATGGAATTGAATGGTTTCAAGTTCCAGTATAAGTTCAAAACCATAGACGAGCAACATGAATATAACCAGAGATACAGAGAGGCTTATGACGAGTATTATGCAAGCCTTTATACAGGCGGTTATCGTATATATACATCAATAGATCCAAAGAAGCAGAATATATTGCAGAATACGATAGATGATGTGCTTTCCATGGATGAGGAGAAAGACCCGGAGACCGGTATCTATCAGTTGCAGGGAGCCTCTACATGTATCGATAATTCCACGGGACGTGTTGTTGCCATAGTCGGTGGAAGAACCCAGAAAGAGATAGAGGGCTACAGTCTTAATCGTGCTTATCAGAGTGCCAGACAGCCCGGAAGTACGATCAAACCGCTTATTGTATATACTCCACAGTTAGAGAGAGGATATACTCCTTCTACAGTGGTGGATGATAATGATTTTGATGAGGATAAGATGCCTGAGAATTCGGGAAGATCTTATTCCGGAATGATTTCCCTTGCGCAGGCTGTTGCGGCATCTAAGAACGTTGTTGCCTACCGCTTATTTGGTCAGCTTACTCCGCAGGTGGGTGCAGAATATCTGCTTAATATGAATTTCAATTACCTGACTATAGAGGACAGACAGAATATGGCAGCATGTCTTGGTGGATTGACCTATGGTGCAACCACTGTCGAGATGGCATCAGGATATTCTACTATCGAGAATGATGGTGAATTCAGAAAACCTACATGTATTAGAGAGATTACTGATTCCCAGGGCAATGTTATTGTAGCAGATAAGATTAAGTCTAAGCAGGTATATGAATTAAATGCTGCCAGAATGATGACCTCGATGTTGCAGGGCGTGTTCACAGGCGGTACTGCCAGCGGACTTGGAATACCGGGTATGTCCTGTGCAGGTAAGACCGGTACCACCGATAATAATACTGACGGATGGTTCTGTGCATTTACACCTTACTATACGACCAGTGTATGGGTTGGATATGATACACCTCAGGCGACAAGAGGGCTTTGGGGTTCAACATATCCCGGAACTATATGGCATGACTATATGGCAGAAATCAATGATGGTTTAGAAGATATCGGATTCCCTGATTATGAGTGGGTGCGTTCTACCAAGGACTGGAAGGACACCAGATCAAGCTCAGAGGATTCTGAGGATAAAGATAAGAAGAAAAAGAAGAAAAAGAAGAAAGAAAAGACAACTGAAGTTGAGGGCTACACTGCTGAACAGGAAACGGAAGCACCGGCAACAGAAGCACCACCGGTAACAGAAGCGCCACAGACAGAAGCGCCACAGACAGAGGCACCACAGACAGAAGCGCCGGCAACGGAAGCACCACAGACGGATGCTCCGGTGGTGGAAGGCGAGTAGCAGATATATAATAAAGAGTAGGGTTGATAAGAATCATCCCTACTCTTTTTTTAGATATGTTTGTGATATATTATGATTGCAATATACTATGCGAAAAAGCTCAACATATAATTGGAACAATGGACAAACAGATCAATAATTCTCGCGGATCGTATGAGACTGTCTGTATTCGCTGATACGGTCTGTTATACGGTCATTAGGATCAAGTATGTCTGAGATTGAGACATCATGATTAAGGTGGTCGATTAAAAGAGCAATATACTTACTCATATCAGCAGTTATGTACCAATCACGTTTTAATAATTCCTCTGAACGATAAGTGAGGTTAGTGGTAATGACCTTCTCAATTACACCCTCTTCCTTTGCCTTGTCAAAATCAGCAAGACCGTTAGTAAAGAGACCGAAGGTTGAAACAGCAAATACACGCTTTGCATTTCTGCTTTTGAGCTGTCTTGCAACGTCCAACATACTTTCGCCGGAAGAAATCATGTCGTCAATTATGATAACGTCTTTGCCATCTACCGAATCTCCCAAAAATTCATGTGCCACTATTGGGTTCCTGCCGTTTACAACTCTGCTGTAATCACGTCTCTTGTAGAACATTCCAACGTCTACTCCCAATACATTGGCAAAGTATATTGCGCGGTTCATTGCTCCCTCGTCCGGGCTTATAACCATTAAATGTTCCTTTGAAAGTTCCAGATCGGGTGTAGATTTTAACAATGCTTTCAAGAACTGATATGTGGGACGTATATTCTCAAAACCATGTCTTGGAATTGCCATCTGTACCCTTGGATCATGAGCGTCAAAGGTTATTATATTGTCTACACCTAAGGATGCAAGCTCCTGAAGTCCCATTGCGCAGTCTAAGGATTCACGACCACTTCTCTTGTGCTGTCTGCTCTCATATAAGAAGGGCATTATAACAGTGACCTTACGGGCCTTTCCTGCGGAAGCTGCTATGATTCTCTTCAAGTCTGAGTAATGGTCATCCGGTGACATGGGACATTTTTTTCCATACATCGAATATTCAATACTATAGTTTGTTACATCCACCATAAGATATAAATCTTTACCTCTAACTGATTCCAAAAGCTCTCCTTTGGCTTCTCCGGACGCAAACCGTGGACAATGAGATTTTACGAGATATGAATCCTTTGCATATCCGTTAAATGCAATTGTGGACTTCTCTGTGAACTGGCGCTCAGATCTCCATTTTCTCAAATAGAAGTCAACTCGCTCTCCAAGTTCTACACAACTGTCCATTGCTACGATTCCTAAAGGACCTACGGGTATGGTTGATAATAAGTGGCTGTCTTTTGGCATGATTTTATCTCCTTCTATTCATTGATAGCTGTTCTTCTTTTGGCTAGTCGTATATTTTTGCCATAGAAGTTGTAAACCTTGTACTCCGCAAAAATACGGGTGGATATTCTGTCGGAATATCTTTCGGTAAGTTCTTTAAGGTTAAGATTAGTGGAAATTACCGTTGATTTTTTCTCCCGCATTCTCGTGTTAAGTATATCATAAAGCTCAGAAGATACAAAAGAATTTGTAAATTCTGTGCCAAGGTCATCGATGATCAGTAAATCACAACGATACAGGTAATCGTAGATTTCTCTGTTTTTTGAATTGTCATTTTTGTGCATTACTGCATCACTACATACCTCTTCAAAGAGATGAATGGAGGTCTGGTAAAGTACAGTGTGGCGTGTGTCCAGTAAGGCTTTGGCGATACAGTTCGACAGAAAAGTTTTCCCAAGACCGGTCTCACCGTAAAACAATATGTTACCGCCCTGTTCATCAAAGCGTTCCACAAATTGTTTGGTTTTATCTAATATATTTCTCATATTATCATAGGGAGTGTATGGATGTACACCATCAGGTTCATTCGGATAAAATGAGAGATTGAAGTAATCGAAGTTTTCCTTTTCCAATATATTCTCCAAAGTCGATTGCCTGTAAAGCATGGTTATTGTTGCCTGTTTAAAGCAGGAACAGTAATCGTTACCGACTATGCCTGTGTCCTGACAAAGTGGGCAGGTGAATATGGGTTTAAGATAATTTTCAGGATATCCGTTTTCCGACAATAGTTTTTCTTTCTCTAATATAAGTAAATGGTTCTTTTCCATTACTTCATTGATAGAGTCGGAGATGCCTTTAAGACGTGCCCTGGCAGCGCCGATTGAAGAAGTGGCAATAGTATCATCTATCTCGGCGATTCTGGGTATCTTTTTGTATATTAAAGCCTTGCGTCTGTCTTCTTCTGCATGGTTTTCGCGCTGGTGCTCGTAGTACACCTGCATTATTTCATCATATTGAGCATCATTAAACAACATGGTTATTCATTAGTCTCCTTTAGAAATAAACTTTCAAATTCTTCAACTACAGAATCGTTAGTGGAGTGTTGATAGTTATTGAATTGATTGCCGGTGGATACTGCGCCCTTAGCTTTTTTCTTTTTATTGGCTGCCCACTGTTCATCTAATTTCTGTATGTCGGAAAGGGTACGCACATTCTGCTTGTGCCAGTTTTCCAGAATCCCGTTAACGTAACTGAAGGTCGGTGCCTGAGGGTTGGCAAGTATTGCGCGGCGACAGGCCTCGATTATAATGTTTTTATTAAATGAAAATGTATTGTACCAGGTATCGATATATTTTGTTTCAGTAGGGGTAGGAACACGATTAGGTATACCTAGCTGTTTGAGAACTGAAACGTATATGGAGTTATAATTTTTCGATGCGATTTTGGCATCTTCAACAGTGATAATGCCGTTTTTGTACCACTCAATTGCAACTGCTTCGATATAACGGCAGCTTTTCTTGCCGATGGATACACAGTATTCAACAAGATATTCAAGCAGTTCAGGTGAAAACTTAAGTTCTTCATATATATACAATAGAGCTGAAAGGTCGGATTGCGTCAGCGGCTTACCGAAATATGTTTCTGTCTGGTATAAGAGATTTCCGAAATCTTCGTCCTCCTGTTTTTCAGCAATAAATGTGGGCTTGTATCTTTTCTTTTTGGGTATGGTAACTATTTCAAGTTTTTCAGAAACAGTATCAGCACCGATATCAGAATAAGTTGTTCTTTTAGATGTTTTTGTCTCTTCTTCTGTGATGGCGATTTCAACATTGTCATCTTTTGAAGCTGCATTTTCCATATCGTCATCTACTCCAAGCATGGAAAGAATAGAAGCCGGCTCGGATTTTGAAGCCTTAGGAGACAGTGGAAGAAGAGTGATACCGGTTAATATTTTATCTGAAGTATATTCAAGTTTTAGTGCCTTTTGTTTGATCCAGTACTTTATTGCGCGACAAATGTCTTTTTCCGTTGAGTCAAAGTGATCGGCAATCTCTGCGACTGTAACAGCCCTCCCGCTGTTAAGCAGGCGTATAAGATAAAGATAAACTTTCACAAATTCACCATTTGCTTCGGTCATATAATAGTCTATAAAAAAGTTGGAAACGGCTGAATAGGTTTCGTGATTTTTTGTAGATATAGTAATGGTTTCCATCCCTGTTTGTCCCCTCATTAATTAGTGTTTTTCAAATTGCAAAACGGATTATAACATAGTGTTTTGAAAAAGAAAATAGAACGTGCGTTTTGGTGGGGGAAGAAGGACAAAATGTGGGAAATGTGGATTGTGTGGAAATGGCACCGGGAGTATGGTTATCTGTAAAAAAATATCCACATCCTATTCTTGTCAAGAGGCAAAATATAGAATGTGGATATTGTGTATAATTATTTTCCTAAGAGCTCTTCGCCTATCAAATAGACGTCTCCGGCGCCCATAGTTATCAACAAATCATTTTTTTTGCAATTTTTTAATAAATAATTTTCAACGGCGGTGAAAGAACTGAAATAACGTGCATCTGTTCCCAGCTCCTTTATTCGTTCAGCGAGGTCTTTGGCATGTATAAGACCGGTATCCTTCTCTCTGGCTGCATATATATCAATAACAATAACGTGATCAAATCCCTTGAGTGCATCTGCAAATTCTTCGAACAGGGCTTTGGTTCTTGTATAGGTATGTGGCTGGAAGACTACCCATAGTTCGTTGTGCGGTGTGTGAGTAGCGGTTGTCAGGGTTGCCTTGATTTCTGTCGGATGATGAGCATAGTCATCAATCACCGTAACATTTCCCAAGGTGCCTTTAAGCTCGAATCTTCTGTGAGCACCACCGAAGCAGGAAAGACCTGCCAGAGAATACTTTCTGTCTATACCAAGAATATCTGCTGCAGCTATGGCGGCAAGCGAATTGGTAACGTTGTGGGTTCCGCCGATATTGAGATGAACACGTTCCTGTTTGTTGCCATCAACTACTAACGTGTAATTCATGTGACCGTTCTCATCGGCTTCTATATCTGTCGGATAGTATCTGTTATTATCACTCATTCCGAAAGTGACGATATCACAGTTGATTCCGTCAGTTACTCTGGACAGACAATCCATATCACCGTATATAACCAAATGTCCGTCATCAGTAAGGTTGGTGGCAAAAGTGTGAAAACTTTCAATTATCTCATCAATGCCACTGAAGAAATCCAGGTGGTCTGCGTCAACATTTAAAATGATACTTATATAAGGAAACAATGAATGATAACTGTTAGTATATTCACATGCTTCTGTCACGAAATAATCCGACTGCCCTACGCGGACATTACCGCCGATGGAATCTAATATTCCCCCTACGGATATAGTCGGGTTGGTGTCAGCTTCCATAAATATCTGAGAGAGCATGGAGGTTGTGGTCGTTTTTCCGTGAGTACCGGAAACTGCTATGGAATACTTGTAATTGTTCATAATCTGACCAAGCAACTGCGCTCTTGTGAGCATTGGTATATTGCGTCTGATGCACTCGGCAAATTCCGGATTATCCTCGTGGACGGCTGCCGTATAAACTACAAGCTCGATATCGTCTGTAATATTATCTGCCGATTGTCCAATGTTGACTATTGCACCCATTGATATAAGGTTATCAATAATGTCTGAACTTTTGGCATCGGAACCGGTAATTTTGAAATTTTCCTTGAGAAGAATCTCTGCCAGACCACTCATGCTTATACCGCCAATACCGATAAAATGGACATGGATTGGTTTGTTAAAATCAAGTTGATACATATAAAGCACCTCTTTTTGTTGGAATCTATGTAATATGAACGTTTAACTATAGATTATTGTTTGATTAGCATATATACTAAGTTATTCTGCCGAATCAGTATCTTCTGTGGAAGCATCGGTTTCGGCATCCCCGGCATTATCGTCTTCACTATTGGCATCTCCTGAAGTGTTGTCTTCGCTGCCGTATGTAGTCATTGTTGCTGTAGGGTCCTCACGCACAAAGAGTACGTTACGATCTATAGAGAGGAAATCCTCGTCGGATATATAATAGTAATCATTAGATGGTTTGATGGGGATTTCCAAAGTTACAGGATCCATATATCCCGGTTTGTCAACGGTTGTTTTAAGTATATCAATAATACCCTGAGCAAATTCGGTTTCATATTCCACCTCGGTAGTATTATTATAATCTCCCTCATCTACTCTGGCATTAAAACTTTCTATATATTCAACAACTCTGTCATAACTTGTCTCTAAGGTGTCTAGCGGGTACACTTTAAGTTCTAATACATAATTGTCTGCGTCAGAGTCTTTGTTAACACCGGTAACCTCATATTTGGCATTGGCAAATATAGACTGGGCCAGATAGTAGAATTCAGAAAGTATTGTTCCGTCATCAACTTCCTTAACTCCGTAGTAATTCATAAGGTTGTGAGCCTGATAATCCATATTGGCTACATATACAGCTTCAGCATCCTTTTGGGATACACCGGTCAAAGTCATATAATCTTTGGAAACGTTTTTGTAGTTGATGTCCAAAAGACTGATGATATATCTTGAGTACACCTTTGCCTTGCTATCAAAGAGAGAGCAGCCCATAAGACTAAATGATAATATAAATGCCATTGTGATTATAAGTGTTTTTTTGCAAGTGTTTTTTGTGTTCGTATTCATATGTTGAAACCTCCTTGGAACATTTAGGTTATATATTCGCATAATTATCACTATTTTAGCACAGTTTTGATGTTATGTCTATGGGAAACACGCTATTTTGGTATGTGTTTAAGAACACTTTATATAAAACATACTATTCAAAAATAATATTTTATGTTATTCTTACAGAAAAATAAGTTGATGAGTTTTCCTGTTTTGGAAATCATAGGTATCAGAAAGTTAATTAGTTACCTAAATAACCGTAGAAAGGGATTTGGAATATGAAGAACAAAAAATTTAACTTTGGCAGTGTCATCCTTGCAGTCATCATCTCTGCAATATGGTTGTCTGTTAATTACTACATTTATTATCCTGCTATAAATGTGCAGAATACCGTCTTCTGGGAGTGGCTTATGTTCCATTCGGTCATTGTCACACTTGTGTTCATTTTATGTGGCATTATCGGAAGAAGTAAAGGAGAAAAATTCTCTAAAGGGTTCAAAAAGAATTTTGAATATTTTTTCAAAGGCAAGGGAAAGTTTCAGATATTACTGCTTTTTATAATTCCGATTTTTTGTCTTCTTGTCACCTTGTTTGGGAATCTTGCCAGTGCACCGATTTTCAACGCTAAGAAATATGCTTCTCTATTAAAGGTGGACAGCAGGGATTTTGTGACAGACATACCTGAATCGGAAAATGTAGATAATATAGCGCTAATGGATACCAGAAGCGCAAGAATATTTGGTGACAGAAAGATAGGTTCTTTGTCTGATGTGGTGAGCCAGTTTGAAGTTGAGAGTGCTTATACCCAGATTAATCTGGATAATAAGCCCATGAAAGTAGCCAACCTTAAATATGCTGATTTCTTCAAGTATTTAAGCAACAAAAGTGAGGGGATTCCGGGATATGTCACCGTTAATCCGGTGGACTCGACAGCAAAATATGTAAAGCTCGACAAAGGTATGAAATATGTGCCTTCGGGATTTTTCAACGATAAAATTATGAGACATGTTCAGATGAATAATCCTACAAAAATATTTGAAGGCTGTTATTTTGAGGTCATGGATGATGGAACTCCATGCTACATCTGTCCGGTGCTTCATGCCAGAGTAGGTCTGTTTGGAGGAATGGATGTTAAAGGTGCAGTTATATGTGATCCTGTGTCAGGTGATATGAAATATTATGATGTGGCTGATATACCGACATGGGTAGACAGAGTATATGATGGTGAACTGTTAGAGAGAAAATTCAATTGGTATGGAGTGTATTCCAACGGATATTGGAATAGTATTGTGGGACAGAAAGGCTGTGTTCAGACTACCGATGATTATGGTTATAAGACTATTGAAGATGATGTGTGGATATACACAGGTGTAACTTCCGTTACGGGAGATGCCTCTAATATAGGATTTGTGATGATTAATCAGAGAACTTCCGAGGCGCGTTACTATGTTATTTCCGGTGCGGAAGAATACTCGGCTATGGCATCTGCAGAGGGAGAGGTTCAGGAAAAGAAGTATTCCGCATCATTCCCAAGTCTTATCAATGTTGACGGCACGCCGACTTATATAATGGTTCTGGTGGACAATGGTGGATTAGTCAAGATGTATGCAATGGTAAATGTGGAGCAGTATAATCTTGTTGCCACAGGGGAAAGCCAGGGCGAGGTGTTTGCAAAGTATAGAAAATTGTTGAAGAGTGAGGGTATCAAAGGTTCCACGGGAAAGAATTCTTCCGGTGACAGCCCGGATTCTCAAAATGAAGAAACAGTTTCTGAAATATCCGTAATTGTCAAAGATATTCAGTATGTGACTATGGAAGGGGAGACCTATGTATATATCAAAGATGAAAAGGGCAGTGTTTATAAACAACAATTTGCTGCTGATGAGAATATAGTGTTTGTCTCCGAGGGTGATAAGATTAAGATTACGTATGAGAAGACTGAGGACAGCGACATAATGCAGATAATTGATATTGAAAGATAACAATATGACAGAGGATGATAACATGAGTGTAAAAATATTTGATACACACGCACACTATGATGATGAAGCTTT
This sequence comes from Lachnospiraceae bacterium, assembly GCA_017469275.1. Taxonomy (GTDB): domain Bacteria; phylum Bacillota; class Clostridia; order Lachnospirales; family Lachnospiraceae; genus CAG-590. The sequence goes on along the minus strand of JAFUGT010000044.1, from coordinate 8,606 downwards.
TGATGAAGACAGAGAAGAGCTTATAAAGGCGGTACATGAGGCCGGGGTCTGCAAGATAGTGGATATAGCATGTTCCATGGAGACATCTAAGAAAATGCCGGAATTTATAAATGATTATGACTTTATGTATGGAACCGTTGGTGTGCACCCGGATGACATCTATAATCTTACCGATTCGGATATGGATGAGCTTAAGGAGCTTTCAAAGAATGAGAAGATAATCGCAATCGGGGAGATTGGATTAGATTATCATTATGATGATATAGATAAAGAGCTTCAGAAGAAATGGTTTGAGGTTCAACTTGAACTTGCGAGAGAATTGAAGCTTCCCATATCAATCCACAGTCGTGATGCGGCAAAAGATACATTGGATATCATGAAAGCACTTCACGGAGAGGACATCGGAGGAGTGATGCACTGCTTCGGCTATGGAGTTGAGGTTGCAAAGCAGTATCTTGATATGGGTTATTATATCGGAGTTGGCGGTGTGGTAACATTTAAAAACGGACGAAAACTGAAAGAGGTCGTGGAATACGCACCGCTTGACAGAATAGTTATCGAGACAGACTGTCCTTATCTTTCGCCTGTTCCATTTCGCGGCAAACGCAATGATTCCGGTAATCTTACTTATGTTGTGGAAGAAATAGCAAGGCTCAAAGGAGTCGATGTGGACGAAGTCTATGAAGTGACGTATGCAAACGCACATAAGATGTATCGCATATAAAACAGAGCTTATCACAGTAAGTACTGCTTGCTAGGGTAAATACTATTTTAACAGGAGAACAAATATGGAGAAATTGAGTAACCCGCAGGTTACAATAGCGACAATCAAAAAATATGATTTTGCGTTTCAGAAGAAATTCGGACAGAACTTTCTGATAGATGAGCACGTTCTCAATAAGATAATTGCGGCAGCGGGAGTGACAAAAGAGGATATGGTATTGGAAATCGGACCGGGCTTTGGAACGATGACTCAGTATCTTTCCGAGAATGCAAGAGAAGTTGTTGCAGTGGAGATTGATAAAGAACTGATACCTGTGCTTAATGATACTCTCTCAGATTATGATAATGTTACGATTATTAATGAAGATATTCTCAAAGTTGATATAGAAAAGCTCGTGCAGGAGAGAAATGGGGGAAATCCCATCAAGGTGGTGGCAAATCTGCCATATTATATAACAACACCTATAATAATGGGACTTTTGGAAAACCATGTTCCGGTTGACAACATAACGGTAATGGTGCAGAAAGAGGTTGCCCTGAGAATGCAGGCTAAGCCCGGAACAAAGGATTACGGAGCCCTCTCTTTGGCGGTACAATATTATGCGAAGCCATATATAGCAGCCAATGTTCCGCCTAATTGTTTTATACCCAGACCTAATGTGGGCTCTGCGGTTATAAGACTTGAGCTGTTTGATGAACCGCCGGTCAATGTAAAAGATGAGAAGATGATGTTTTCGATTATCAGGGCTTCATTTAATCAGAGGAGAAAGACATTGCAAAACAGTATAGTTAATGGCGGACTGCCGTTCACAAAGGAACAGATAAGTAAAGCCCTTGGCAAAATGGAGCTTGCGGATACCATAAGGGGAGAAGCCTTGTCCTTAGAACAGTTTGCAAAATTGACTGACATTCTTACCGAATTCAAATCTCCTGATTAGCATGCGCTTTCATATATGTAAAATATTTATAAAATTCCGAAAAAAACCACCCAAATTACACTTGGGTGTAATAGACAAAATAACGGTTTTCCCTTATAATGTGAATTAAGTTTGTTGCAGCGTTTGATGAATGCTTGGGAACTGTATTATTTTAAGTAAGGAGTTGACAGTGATGCATAGAGTAAGTTACGATTACCTACCTACAGCATAACTGCGCCCTTTATTCAGAAACAAGTATATATTTATATTATGAAAAGCATACCTTGTATGATGATACATAGGTGTGCTTTTTGTTGTGTAAACGGATGTTCAATTATCATGGGAATGGAGGATTAATATGAGAGAAAGATTGATAAGTATGAAAAAGCAATATTTATTGACTATTGTAATGATGACGTTGTTAGTGTCCGGTATGATTCCGGGGATTACTAAGGTGATGATTGTTAGGGCGACAAGTAGCAACGTCGACCTATCGCAAGTCACTGGTGGCTATAATGCAGTAGACGGCAACGTGCTGACAGGTTCGACCTCTGGCACGGTGACGATTGCCGACGACGCAAAGATAACGCTCAGTGGTGCAACCATCACAGGCGGCATCGTCTGCGAGGGTTCTGCAACAATTACCCTTGTCGGAGAAAATGTTGTCAATCCAACATCGCTTAGTGCATATTATAAAATACCTGGCATTCAGATTGGCGGCTCCGGCACTACGCTCACCATCAAGGGCGACGGCTCGCTGACCGCAACAGGCGGAAGTGCGTCTGCAGGTATCGGTCTTGGCAGAACATGGGACGCTAACGCTACGGGCGGCAGCATCGTCATCGAAAGCGGCAACATCACCGCAAGCGGAGATATAGGCATCGGCATAGGAACAGTCGGAAACAGCAAGACAGCATCCCTCGACGGCATCATAATCAAGGGTGGCACGATAAACGCAAGCCTCGGCAATGGCTACCTATATTCTGGAAGTTCGGTAACAATCGGCACAATCACAATCTATGACGGCATCGACAAGGTTGACGCATCGAAAATCACCACGAGCGTAACATATATGCACGTAGAAAATGAGACCGCGACCGACGTAACGTCATCCGCAAGTACATACTTCACCATCATCGAGGACGGCGACCGCCGCATCATCGAGAAGAAAGACGACACCGACTACTCCATCACCATTGCCGACGGCATCGAACACGGCTCAATAGCGTATGCGGCAACAACGGCGAAGTATGGCGAAAAGATAACCATCACCGCCACGCCCAACTTCGGCTATCGCCTGAGCTGCCTTGTTGTAAAAGACGCTGAGAACAACGATGTTGCGTCCACAGGCAACAGTTTCTTCATGCCCAAGAGCAACGTGACGGTAAGTCCAGTTTTTGAGCAGGGCACTCACGGCACGACGGAGTTTGTGTTGGGAGATTTTGGTCCAACTGGATTTGTTAGGGAGGCATCCATTTACGATGGCTTGACAACGGTAAATCTTCAGCAGGGGCAATCGTATATGATTGTTAAATATGATAATGAATACAGCTATAGAAAATTTCTTTTGGACAACAATACCTACAATGTAACTATCCCCTATTCCGGCGGCACAGGGACATTTCTTGAGAATGGAAAAGCCACGAACTTTAAAGTGGATTACAATGGCGAAGAGGGCTTCTACGACATCACCATGACCGATGTCGGCAACGACAAGTGGCGTGTTTCTATTCAGAAGACCGTTCCCGTTGTTGCCGACATTACCGACCAGACCTACAAAGGCATCGAGATCCAGCCTGAGCCGCTTGTTCAGGCAGGCTCGCTGAATCTTACCAAAGGCACAGACTACGAGTATTCTTATGAAAGCAATATTAATGTGGGTACAGCGAAAGTGACCGTCATTTTCAATGGCGACTATGCATCGCTTGGCAGTGTGGAGAAGGAGTTCAAAATAGTAAAAGCAACACCAACAGTAACATCACCCACAGCAAAAACTTTAACTTACACCGGTTCGGCACAAGAACTTGTAACAGCAGGCTCTTCTACCTTCGGCACAGTGCTATACAGCCTTGACGGCCAGAACTATTCCGCTGACATTCCAACAGGAACGGCTGCTGAAACTTATACCGTATATTATAAGGTTGAGGGTAGCGATAACTGGGATGCAGTAGATGCAGCGACGGTAGAGTCGACTATCGCCCCGAAGCCCGTGACCAGTGAAAATATCACCATCACCATTCCATCGCAGACCTATAAGGGCTCGGCATTAACACCTGTCATCACCGTGAAGGACGGCGAGACAACGCTCATTGAGGGCACCGATTACACCGTAACTGCTCCGAGCGACACGATTCAGGATGCTAGTGATTATACCTATACCATCACTGGCAAGGGCAACTATATAGGCCAGACCACGGCGACGTTTACTATTGCAAAAGCTACGCCCAATGTCACCGCACCAAAAGCAAACACTTTGACATATAACGGTAGTGAACAGGAACTTGTAACCGCAGGCTCTACAGACCATGGTACATTGCTTTACAGTCTTGATGGGAAGAACTATTCTAGTAATATTCCGAAAGGAACAGATGCAGGAAAATATACTGTCTATTATAAGGTTGATGAACAAAACTACTGGTATGCGCAAAAGACATTAGAAGTGACAATTGATAAAGCAACACTTTATGTTAAAACAGCTCCAACTACTAGCGCCATTACTTACGGTCAGACGCTTAATGACTCTACGTTAAATGATGGTGTAATACAGTATAGTAAGAATATAGAAATAGAAGTTGAAGGAACATTTGCATGGAAAGATAGCACTTTAAAACCATCGGTGGCAGATAGTGAAAAAACAAAATATGAGGTGACATTTACTCCGATAGACAGTAATAACTATGAATCGGTGACAATGGATGTTACTTTGAAAGTTAATAAAGCAACACCAACAGTAACATCACCCACAGCAAAAACTTTAACTTACACCGGTTCGGCACAGGAACTTGTAACAGCAGGTTCTACGGACTTCGGTAAGGTGCTTTACAGCCTTGATGGTAAGAAATATTCTGAGGAGATTGCCAAGGGAACAGATGCAGGAGATTATACCGTTTATTATAAGGTTGAAGGAACAGATAACTGGAATGCAGTGGAGGCGAAAAATGTAAAGGTAAGTATAGAACCAAAGGAAGTTTCTTTGGACTGGGAGAATCGTTCATTTACCTATGATGGAACAGTAAAGACTCCTTCCGTAACAGCAGGTGGTTTGATAAGTGGAGATTCTTGTGATGTGACTGTTACAGGTGGACAGATTATAGCAGGAAGTTATACGGCAACAGCGGAAAGTTTATCAAACAGTAATTACAGCCTGCCTGCTGAAAAGACGACTACATTTGAGATTAACAAGGCAACTACTACACCAAATACTCCTGAGCAGACAATGGATGTTGATTATTCCGTAAAGAAAGTAGGAGATATCAAGCTTTCAGGTGATTGGGCTATTAGAGATACGGATAAAGATAAAGACCTTGTAGTTGGTATTAATACCGTAACAGCGGTATATACAGGCAGTGATAAGGGCAACTATGTAACAGAAAGTGTTGCTATAGAAGTAACAAGAGCAGAATGTAAACATACCGGTATGGTTGCAACCGAAGCAAAAGCTCAAACCTGTGTAGATGCAGGCAATACCGCTTATTGGTACTGTCCTGAATGTGGACGATACTACTCTGATTCAAAAGGTGAAACTGAGATTGCGAAGGATTCGTGGATACTTAAAGCATTAGGACACGAATATGGAGAGCCTATATATACATGGTCGGATGACGGTAAGACCTGTACAGCAAAGACCATTTGTACCCGTAAGGAATGTACAGATGATACGGAAGGTCATACTGTAACAGAAACGGTTCAGTCTACAGGTAAAGAAACTAAAGCTGCAACTTGTGAAGAAAAAGGAATAACAACATATACAGCAACATTTGAAAATGAGTTGTTTAAGACTCAGACCAAAGAAGTAGCTGATATCCCAGCAAAGGGACATATTTCTTCCGAAGCAGTTAAGGAAAATGTTGTAGCTGAAACTTGTGAGGAAGAGGGAACTTATGACGAAGTAGTATATTGTTCTGAATGTAACAAGGAATTGAGCAGAGAGGAAAAAAAGATTCCTGCTAAAGGACATATCTACGGTATTACAACCTATACATGGAGCGAAGATGGCAAGAGCTGTACTGCGACAAGTGTATGTTCAAATGACAGCACTCATAAGATGACAGAAACAGCTATTTATGAACCTGATAAAGCCGATTCGCAGATAAAAGCAACTGTTAAGGAAGCAGCAACAACTGAAAAGATGGGTACAACAACATATACGGCTATATTTAAGAATGCAGAGATGTTCAAGGTGCAGACCAAGGATGTTGTGGATATCCCTAAGGTTGAAGTGACGGATAATCCGAGTGATGAACCAAGCGACAACCCAACGGATAATCCGAGCGATACCCCAAGCGACAACCCAACGGATAATCCGAACGATACCCCAAGCGATAACCCAACGGATAACCCAACGGATAAGCCTAGCGATAATCCGTCTAAACCGACAGATACAACAAATCCGACGGATACAACAAAACCGTCAGATACTACAAAGACAGATGGTAATACATCTTCAAATGATAATACAAAAGATACACCTGTAACACCTGCTCCAAAAGAAGAAGGAGCAAAACTTCCTGTAACAGATACTAAGGCAGAGTATGTGGTAACATCTAAGGCGGGAGAGGAGCCGGCGGTTGAGTATAAGCCTGCATCAGATGCTGCGGATAAGACTGTTAGCATTCCTGAATCCGTAACTGTAGATGGAGTGACCTATGCGGTAAATGAGATTGCAGATAATGCATTTAAGGGCAATAAGACGGTAGAGAGTGTTGTTATACCAAAGTCTGTAAAAGAGATAGGAGACAGCGCATTCTCAGGTTGTACAAAACTTAAGAGTGTTACAATACCGGGAAGTGTCACAGAGATAGGAAATAACGCATTCTCAGGCTGTACAAATCTTAAGTCTGTAAAGATACCTGAAAGCGTTACTGAGATAGGTGATAAGGCATTTAGCGGATGTAAGAAGTTAAAGAGTGTTACCATAGGCAAGAATGTAGCCGAGATAGGAGACAGTGCATTTGTTAACTGTTCTGCTCTCACAAAGGCCACATTACCTGCAAATGTAATAAAACTTGATTCGAACATTTTCAAGGGCTGTAAGAAGTTAAAGACTATAACGATAAAGTCAACAAAGCTCACAGCTAAGAATATATCCAAGAATGCATTTAAGGGTATTGGCAACAAGGTAACAATCAAGGTGCCTAAGAAGATGAAGAAGGCATATACAAAGTTGTTCAGAAAGAAAGGACTTTCTAAGAAGGTCAAGATTAAATAGAATTAATTGATCATATATGGATTCCCCGGTATTGCTTTAATAGTGGTATCGGGGAGTCTTATTTACATAAAGCGGATAATAATAAAACAAGTGACAAACAATGCTAAAAGCTTTATAATATAACTGATTTCAGATAATAATTGCATTAGAGAGAGGGTGTAATCATGGGAACATATTTGAATCCGGGAAGTGATAGATTCCAACAGACGGTTAATTCCGATATATATGTTGATAAATCGGAAATGATTACTTATCTTAATTCCATTTTAAATACGGAACAGAGATATGTCAGCGTTTCCCGCCCAAGACGATTCGGCAAATCTATCGCAGCAAACATGCTCTGTGCTTATTATGGAAAGGGAGACAGCAGAGAATTGTTTGCTTCTTCAAAACTAGCGGAATGTGAGGGATGGGACAGATACCTTAATCAATTTGATGTGATTAAGATTGTTATGACTGATTTTATTAAAGAGAAGATAGATGTTGAAAAATCACTTGAAAAAATGACAAAAAGAATTTTGGTTGATTTGTCAGAGGCATATCCTGATGTTAAATATGATGAAGATGATTTGGTTTATAGTATGGACAGATTCTATAGAGAATCGGGAGTACCATTTGTAATCATTATTGATGAATGGGATGCGGTATTTCGTGAGAGAAAGAATGATAAGGAAGGTCAGACTCTTTATCTTGACTTCTTAAGAGACTGGCTTAAAGATAAGAGTTATGTCGCACTTGCTTACATGACAGGAATCCTTCCCATTAAGAAATATGGTAAACATTCTGCTCTTAATATGTTTGATGAGTATTCGATAATATCGCCAAGGCAGCTTGCACCATATACAGGTTTTACCGAAGAGGAAGTAAAAGATTTGTGTGTTGAGTATAATATGCAGTATGAGGATATTTCAGACTGGTATGACGGATATGAGGTAGACACAAGTATTCCAATCGAGATGCGTGAAAAATATCGTATGGGGGAATATGATGGGAAGACAATCTCTATATATAGTCCTCTTTCAGTAGTAAGCGCCATGTCGACCGGTGTGATACAGAATTACTGGAACAAGACTGAAAGCTATGAGGCATTGGCGGAATATATCCGTATGAATTATGACGGCTTAATGGATGCGGTAGTCCTCATGATGGATGGTGGAAGTGTTAAAGTAAATCTTGGCACCTATCAGAATGATATGACTACATTTAACGGCAGGGATGATGTGCTTGCATTGCTTATTCATCTTGGATATCTGAAATACAATTCAGATACCAGAGAGGTATCGATTCCCAATAAGGAGATACTTGACGAATTCAAATCCTCAACCAAATCAGAAGAATGGATTGGAACATTTACTTCATTTAAGAAATCACAGGAATTATTAAATGCTACATGGAACTGCAATGAAGAAAAAGTTGCAGAGCTTCTTGAGTGGTTCCATGATACCGCAGAGAACAAGACCTACAATTCTGAGGCGGCTCTATCGTATGCGGTGCAGATGGCTTATTATGCCGGACAGAAGTATTATACGACGATTCAG